>JAWBOR010000104.1:0-6507 GCA_038826015.1 Bathyarchaeia archaeon | reverse complement strand
ATGACTAAATACCTTAAAGAGAGTGAGATCAATTTTCTGCATGGTAGGGTTAGCTCAAGCGTTTTTATGCAACACTACTTTAACCCTTCCTTAATAGGCGACCTAAAAGAAAGAACTTTCAAAGGAATAACAGAAATTTTAAGGAAAGTTGAGAACAAAAAGACATTCTACTAACACAAAGCTGCTTATAAATGGACATCATTGAGGCGTTGATGAAGACCCAGCCCTTGCCACATTTGTTTATTTTTGTCTTCTTTTTTTCAAGCACGTATTTTCTCTTTTTTCCATGTATATTTTCCAACTTCTCAAAAGCGGGTCTTCTTCAAGCGTTGACTTCTTCCATTGCTCCATTAAATTCTCTATTTCATGGTCACGTTTCTGTTTAAATGCTTCCCTCAAAGTCATTGCTGTGGTCATTTTATTTCCCCACTTTTGTCATTGTTATTGCATCCTTTTAAGTTTTCTGAAAACACAAATCGAATTATATGTTTATCCGCACTTTTTAGCATATAACAACCAAGCCATTCCCTAAAAACTTTCCATTCCTCAGGATACTTACTGTCAGGAACAACATTCAATCCTATTTCCTTAGCCCTGTCGATGTTTATCACATCCCCATGTGTTTTAAAATTTCTAACAAGTTTTTCCGCAACAGCTTGGCGTCTATTTGGATTATACCCACTACCCTCAAGAATTTCGCATATGTATTCTTCCATCAAACTACATTCAGCGATTGCATCACGGATATCAATCGGGTCAAATTTTTCCGCAAGGACACGATAAGTATATGGTGCGTCATCTACCGTTTTGTCCTTGAAGAAATTAGTGACGAAAATATGTGCGTCAATAACTGCGCTAGCAGAGATTGTTTTACCATTTTCATCTTCTTTCTGTGGATCAAGGGGAGTAAGTTGACTCATCATGCCCATGACTATTTGATTTCCAGTCAGAGCAACCAATGTTCCACCGCTCGCGGCGATATGCGGAACAAACACAATTATTTTCTTGAATGCTTTTCTTAACGCCCGCGCAACCTTATACGAGGATTGCACCAAACCGCCAGGACTGTTTACCAACAACAACAGTGTTTTCTCATCAAACTTTGCTTTAATCTCGTCTATTACAGTTTCAATAGCAAATTCTTCTGAGAGACCTATATGTGCACTTAAAATCTTTGTCGGCGTAAGTTGCCTACCAACATATGGTGCTATTAAGGTTAGAAGCACAGCTTTATGCTTATTAGCTATCTCAACTAATCTCGGTTTTAATTTCGGGTCTTTTTCTTCGGCGACATCAATTAGTTGTTTCACCGACTCCGACATACCAATCGATTATACTATCCTCCGATTTACTATTAAGATTTATTGTAATCACGCAGCTATAACGATGTTGAACACCAATTTTGTCGAAAAAGAATCTTTTTAAAAGATCCACCTAAATCCCTTTTTTGCTTCGAGCTACCTTAATAGAAAAGAACCAAAACTGTGTCTGTTAGCATAGCTGAAATTTCGTTGCCACTATGAAAAGCTAACTGTCGCAGTAGTAAGCTGCTCACAAGTTTGACAGAGGGCATAAAAAGATACAAAGGAAAACTGAATTATGACACGATCATAGTCCATCTCTTGCTAAATCTTCTTTTGTTACGTAGCGGTTCCCTACCTTCTTAGGGTAAGGAATTAACTTGAGACG
This sequence comes from Bathyarchaeia archaeon, assembly GCA_038826015.1. Lineage (GTDB taxonomy): Archaea > Thermoproteota > Bathyarchaeia > Bathyarchaeales > DTEX01 > JAWBOR01. Next base: position 4,818 of record JAWBOR010000104.1, on the reverse strand, counting down.
CTCTATGTTCCTGCTTTATTTTCATCCATTCTAAACTCTGCATCAAAATTTTTTATAAATTCTAACTCTTCTTTGCTAAAACCAAAGTATTCGCCGAAAATATCATCAATCTTATCGATTATTTCTTTGGATTTTTTCGGGATTACTTCTTTAATTTTAATAATATATCCTCCAGATCGCTCATTAATCTTTGTGTTAGAATTTTTTTCATAGCTTTGCATTAGTTCATCCACTAATTTTTCGAGAGAAGCTATTTGCTCTTTTCTGAAAATTGCAGGGTTTATTGGAAAACTCGTTATGTGCTGGGAAAGAAGGTCTCTTCCATCAGACCATACAACAAACCACCAATAAAACAGGGAACTATTAAGCAAACCATTAACCACAATAGCTGTATCGGCGTCAAATTCGAGAGATTTATAATGGCTTGACACTTCAATTTTGTAAGGCGACTTATTGTTATCCAACTCACCGCTATGATAATACTCAACTTTTGGGAGATATTGCTCTGTGTGCGCATGTATCCAATATTGGGGAGCGTTGTAGTACCAAACTTTAATCCCATCCTCAACAAGATACATGCCAACTCTCTTTCCATGTGCTTTAGTGCTTAACTTATCAAGTATGTGTTTCTCTATTTCTGTACCAATTTTTGGGATCATAGATGCCTGCTCATCAAGTTGCCAATAGACAATCTGTAAGTTCTCGAGAAGATGAGGTCTATCTTGTGTATACCACCTATGGTACTTGCTTGTTGTAACACCTTTCACACCAGAACCTTTTTTCGTCACGACTATTGTAGCTCTACAATGTTCTAAACCGCTAAAGATTTTTCCAGGTCTATCATCAAAATTATAGTAACTAACTTCGCTTGAATTGTTGTGTATGAACTTCCTAATACTGCTCATTCTGTCGGTTGAAACTAACGAAATTGGTACAATAAACCCGAACAAACCGCCAAATTTAAGCAGACTAATCGATCGTTCAATAAAATATGCGTGAGTATTTCCGCAATCTTGTGATTCATAAAGAAGAGGTTTTGTCGCCTTGCGCCGTTTACCCTGTTTAGTCTTTTCTTTAGCCCTAATTATCTGGAGATCCAGATCGTTATAATTTCTATCTTCAATATATGGCGGGTTTCCAACAACTACATCAAACCCGCCAGAAAAAATCACTTTGCCAAAGTCAACTTTCCAATGAAACGGATTTCTACTTTCCAAGTTTTTACCTAAAACCTCAACATCACTACGTGAGAAATTGCCCTTCTCATTGAGAAAATCAATGTAAGAACCAGTAATGACCACATACAATTTTTTCCGAACCTTTTCCAATGCTTCTTTAATCTTTACCGCACGTTCTCCAGACTCCAGAGAATATATTTCAACAAGCTTATCGTAGGCGCCTATGGTATTCTCGATACTCAATTTCTGCAAAAGCTTACAGATCTCAGTTGTTTGGATAGGATAAGTTGAACTTAACTCGGCTATTAACGCTTTTACCTGCTTATCCTCAGATAAATCAATTAAAGGATGCTTTGTAAGGTTTTCATTCAACCAACCTATCAGAGCATTACCTGAGACTATGTTAAAATCTATGTTTGGGAGGGTTTTAATATGCTTTTGACCATTGACTTCCTCAATTAAAGATAACCACAATCTTAATCTTGCAATTTCAACAGCATTCTCATCAATGTCAACACCAAACAAGTTCTTGGAAATAATCTCTCGTTTTATATTATACCTATCGATATTTTCGCCTAAAGCGCTAAGTAAGCTCTCTTTAATTCTAAGAAGCTGATGAAGCATAGCTGTGAGAAAGTGACCTGACCCACAAGCTGGATCCAGAACTCTAATATCATCTAAAGCGTTGAGCATTTCCCTAATATGCACAGGATTTTTCGGCATATTCTTTGAATCCAACAATGTTTCTAATGAATCATATCCTTTAAGGTCGCTCTCACTCCATCCTGCTTTTCGCAAACTCTCGAGCATTTTATTAAAAATTACTGGAGTCAGAGTTTTTTCAACTATAAATCCTACAACATCATCTGGAGTATAGTACGCGCCTTGCATTTTCTGCTGGTTTGTGCCAGTTCCAGAAATGAAGTTTATAGTCTTCTCAAAAATGTAACCAAGAATGTCAGGATTTATCCCAGATTCTAACCCAAAACTATATTTCTCTAAAAGATTTTCAAGAACAAGTTCGACGCCTTCATTACTAATATTGTAGCTATCTTCATAGGGAATAACTTTACGGAACAAACCACCATTTAAATAAGGTATATCCTTGTAAAAGGGATTATTCCTCACAACAGAAATTCGATTACTTGGTTCTTTATTAAACACTTCATAAAACAGCGGTTTAAGATATGTTTCATAGAAAGTGCTTGGTGTCCCAGAACTTTGATATTTCTCATATAATTTTTTCAAAAAATCTTTAGAGATTATTCTTTTTTCCTCTAAAAACTTGATGAAAATCAACCGATTCATAAAGATTATAGAAAAAAGATTTGCTTGGTTTTTAGGTTGATTTAAGGGGACAGCTACTTCCTTAATCAGGCATGTCCCCTGAACAGTATTGCCTTTTTCGTCAAAACCAAAAACGTACCTCACATAATCATTGTAGAATCTTTTGGAAATTGCCTCTTTCTCTTCTTCAATCCTTTCTAAGAAACGTTCAAGAAAGTTAAAGATATAAGCACAATCCAAATACAGAAAACTCTCTTCTATCTTGCCTATTTCGCTAACTTCTATGAAAGATGCAGGATTCAGCAACTTTAGAAAAATGGGTTTTAAATTTATTACATGAAAATCCATGCACCTCGCTGATGCAGCATCAAATTTTCTTACAATCCAAAGCAAGCCATCAGTCGCAATGCCATAATCCGACTTGGCAGCTTTTGATATTAACCAACTGTCAACCTGAGAAACTCCTCGCCCAGAAGATCTCAAGTCCGTATTAATCGGTTCTGCTTCAACATAGAAGATTACTTTCTGATCTTTAGATCTAATAGTGTAATCAGGCGTCTTTTTTCCAGCTGGTGAAGCAAGAACAGTTTCGCTTACAAGCTCATAACCTAAGAAATTAATGAGCGGTTCAATTAACTGTTGTTTAGCAAACTCCTCAGGTTCTTGATTATCCACCAAATCTTTAGAACTATAACTTGCAGACTGGGCAATGACTTCCTGAAAAGTTCCGAACTTCTTGAACTTACTCTTGATATTGTGATATAGCTCTTTCAGTTTAGAATCTAACTCTTGGATTTTTTTTGGATCTACAGTGACAATGGAAAACCTTGTTTGCGTCATTCTGACAATTAAATTACAAGGATCCATTTAAAATACTTTGGATATTAATAATATCAAAGGAAAAATCAAGAGTAATACGAAAGAAAATTATTCAAGCTTTGTTACGTAGCAGATCCTTACCCTGCAAGGGTAAAGAATGGAAAAATTAGTCTTCAAAGAGCACATAGTAACATAATTAGAGGTGTTTACCTCCTCTCAATCGCATATTGTTACGTAACCATCCATTGTTTTGAAATCATAAGCGCATTTTCGCCATGGTTGTGAAGGAAAAGTCAATAAGAAATTAGGGAATAGGAAATGCGAAAAAACTTATAAAGACGTTAAGTTGGATATAATATAATGTATGTATGTAATGCATAAGTACGTACTTACTTACGTCTGATAGTTGCTTACTATTTACTCCGTATCTATCTTCTTCTTTTTCAATCCCATTCTTAAAAATGATTTTTACTAACCCAAAAAATCAAAACCTCACCAAAATAATCTTCCTCTGAATAGTTGGAAGGATAAGGTTCCGAATGCTAAACTTGTCTTGGATCTTGGAAGGGAACAAGCTAAACCGTACATTCGTAACTCTTAAAACCTAAAAGTTACATATACTTACACATGCGGTTTTATACGCATGTGTGAGGCAAAACAGGGATGAAAACCAAAGTGAGCATCAGCATAGACAAAGAAACATACCAAAAAGCACACGAATTAGGCATCAACGTTTCAAAAGCATGCGAAAACTACCTAAAACAGCTAATAACCGCCATAGAAAGCATAAACCAACAAAACAACCCTAAAGAAACAAAAGAAAACAGCGTGAAGCCTCGGGCGGGATTTGAACCCGCGACCATTACCTTACCAAGGTAACGCCCCACCGGGCTAGGCTACCGAGGCGCAAATAGAGTCTTCGTGAACAAAACGTGCAGTAGGAAATAAAATGCTTACGGTTCACGTTGAGGGTTAAATAAATATTAATGGGTAACCTATTTTCACTTTCTGAGTGCTAAGTGAGCGGGGGTCTCCAAGTCTGGTCAAAGGAGCAGGGCTTAGGACCCTGTCGCGTAGGCGTTCGTGGGTTCAAATCCCACCCCCCGCACTAATTTACTAGTAAATTATAAATACTAAGCCGCAGCCTAGTTTTAATGGTGAACACAACGAAGCCAAACCGCGGAAAAACCAAGACAATCAGGGCCCGCGCCATATACGTTTACATGCCCTCCATCGAGATGGCTGAGGCCTGGAAACAGCGGGCAGCAAAAGCCGGCGTCTCAATCTCAAAATTCGTGATCGAACGCGTCGAAGACGCCATAAAGCGCGAGGAAGGCGACGAAGCATACGTAAGCCGCGCTACGCTTGCCAAGCGCCTGCGGGATGCGGAGGAAACGCTGAAGGCGCTTCGGGCTGAGAACGCGTTGTTGAAGCGGCTTGCTGAGAATTTGGATAATGAGCTTAAGCGTTATCGTGCGCAGCCGTTTCTGCAGGAAAATTTTGAAGGCATAAGAAAGTTTGACAAAGCGCTTAT
>JAWBOR010000103.1:0-6740 GCA_038826015.1 Bathyarchaeia archaeon | reverse complement strand
TCGAAAAATTTAGAAAGATACGTGAACAGAAAAACTCTGTTAAGATCTATGAAACTTCAATAATTAAAAAGAACGGTTGCATATTCTTTCTCATATTTGAGAATCTTGAGCGAAAATTGGTTATTCTTCGTACTTCGTCAAGAAAAATTATTCCAAAAGACTTTGAAGCAGTGGAGACCGGAGAAATCGAGACAAAGAAGAAAAAAGTTGAATATCTAGTCTGTCTGTGCAATCACAAGAACGCTTCTGCCCTACGCCGCATTTTTCCCTTCACGCGGCCACAGGTCTTGGGTTTAACTCCATCCATCGGAACAGGCGACCGCATCGGATTAGCGACACCAGGCCATATCAGGGCAATGAAGGAATGCGGTGTCTTTCCCGTTTTGGCTCAGCAATCCATCCGAGAGATGGACCGCACTTTAAGGACCCCAAAAGATGTCTTGGATGATGTTTCTTGGGCTGTTTTCCAAGAAGGCTATAAGGACGGGTTCGCTGCTGATGCGGATCATCTGAAAAGGAAGGAGGATATTGATGCCACTTTTGAAGCAGGTTTCACAATGTACACGATTGATCCCTCAGACTGCGTCGATAACTATGCTGACGGTTATGACTTTGAAACCCTCACTCGAAAGTTTGAAAAATTGCCTTGGAACAAACTTAAATGCAGAAAAGAAGACTATTATAGACTCTACTTAGGAAAGAAGTTCACTCTTTCAGTTCCAAGTCAAAAAAATCAAACACTAGAATTTTCTGAAGAGACATTGCTTAGGGCAGCAGTTAAGTACTCAGCTGCCATCGCCCACACCGTTGATATGTGTATGCATCTCCGAAGACTTTTTGGCAGAAGGAAATTCGATGTCGAGATATCTGTAGATGAAACCAAGGAGCCTACTTCGCCTTTAGAGCACTTTTTCGTGATATCAGAGTTGAAGAGGCTCGGGGTTAAAATTCAAGGTTTGGCTCTTAGATTTGTAGGAAGATTCGAGAAGGCAATCGATTACATAGGTGACCTAGAAGCATTCGAAAAAGTTTTTCGGGAGCATGTCTTCATAGCGAAGGCTTGCGGCCCATATAAACTCAGCATTCATTCTGGCAGTGATAAGTTCTCGATCTATCCCATAATAGGCAGATTAGCATCTGATATACTTCATTTGAAGACGGCGGGGACAAGCTACTTGGAGGCGATGAGACTTGTGGCTCGACATGATCCTCGGCTATTTCGAGAGATAATTAGATACGGCTTAAAGTGTTTTGAGAGAGATAGAAAAAGCTACAGTGTTAGCACGAATCTCTTTTTGGTTCCAGACCCAAGTAAAGTCTTAGACCAAGACTTGGAGAAGGCTTATCTAAACGATAACAATGCAAGACAACTATTGCATATCACTTATGGTTCGGTTTTAACGGCTAAAACAAACAAGGATATGTGGCTTTTTCGTCAACGCATAAAGAAGGTTTTACTCGAAAACGAAGAGGAACACTATGAAACTGTCGCGGCGCATATAAAACGACATATAGAGCCTTTATGGCCATGTAAGAAAAATGTAATCGCAAAATGATCGCTTTAACCTACTCGCTGTCTCTCAATAGACATTTCTACTCATGTAATAACAACGAGACCGCCCTATTCTGTGGCATATTTTTTATGCGACTTGTGATGCTAAAGCCCTATTCTGTTTTATCCGAGTGGTTTAAAAGACCACGAGGACATTATATTTATTCAGAGATTTTTTGACCGCAGGGAGTAAATTCCAATTATGTCTCTAGAGATATACTGGGGGAAAAGAAATTTCAAGAGGACTGATGAACCGCGAGGCGAAATCCGTAGGAAAGCTGGGGGAAAAATCTATGTTATTCAGAAACATGATGCTAGTCATCTTCATTATGACCTTAGGTTAGAGAAGGATGCCGTTCTTAAAAGTTGGGCGGTTCCAAAGGAGCCTCCAATAGATAAAGGTGCCAAAAGATTAGCTGTGCAAACAGAGGATCATCCAGTCGAATACGCTGATTTTGAGGGTGAAATTCCAGAAGGTGAGTACGGTGCTGGCACAGTGGAGATTTGGGATAAAGGAACATACGACTCTGAGAAATGGACTGAAGATGAGATCATTATCAACATAAAAGGCACCAAACTAAATGGAAGATATTGCCTAATCAAATTTAGAAAACAGAAAAATGCCTTTCTATTCTTCAAATGTTGACTGAAATCGGCAACAATTTAAAGATTAACTGGTCACGTTGTCACGGAAGATTCCTTTTTAAGCAAAAAAGAGAAATTAATGTTCGAGTTATTATTCTTTTAAGGGTGAATGATTTTGGAATGTCCTAAATGTGGATATTCGGTCGACGTGAATGCCAAGTTCTGCCCTAAATGTGGGATATCCTTGAGTCCAGTCAGCGACTTAATTATTACAACAACTCCAATAGTGCCAGGTTACAAAATCAAGAAGGTTTTAGGTGTTGTTACAGGACTAACCCCGCGAACCAGAGGTGTTCTTGGTAAATTCATCGCTGGAATTGAATCAATGTTTGGCGGAGAAGTAACAGCGTTCACCACAGAGCTCGAGAAAGCAAGAGCTGAAGCCGTCGAGAGAATGAAGTCTAAGGCTTTAGCTCTTGGAGCCAACGCGGTCATCGGTTTGGACGTTGAGACCTCAGATTTAGATCTTGGATCAGGCATAGTTGTGATATCGGCAACAGGAACCGCTGTTGTCTTAGAGCTAGAATAATCTTGAAAAGGTTAACAGTAAACTGGAGAGGCATTCGTCAATTGTCTACGTGAAGTAGGCAGCAAGATGGAAAAAGAAAAAGCTATTATTGCGTTATCTTTGCGTAAAGAGTATAAAGTTGGCAATTCAGTAGTGGAGGCACTTAAGGATTTAAACCTAGAAGTTGCAGAAGGCGAATTTGTTGCGATTCGCGGTCCTTCCGGAGCAGGAAAAACAACCCTTTTGAACATAATCGGAGGCTTAGATAAACCCACCAGTGGAAAGATTATAGTCTTAGATCATAGTCTTGCATCGTATAATGAAGATTTCCTCGCAACATTCCGTTGCTCATATGTTGGATACATCTTCCAATCATACAATTTAATCTCCACGCTTACTACGTTAGAGAATATCGCGTTTCCCATTCATCTAGCCAAGTTGCCCATTAACCATATTGAGAAACGAACAAAAGAGTTGTTGAACCTCGTCGGATTGGGTGATCGAGCTAACCATTTTCCTCAACAGTTGAGCGGAGGAGAGCTCCAGCGGGCTGCCTTCGCAAGGGCTTTAGCCAACGATCCGCCGCTTTTTCTTGCCGATGAACCTACAGGTAATTTAGATCTAGACACTGGTCTTAATATAATCAAAATATTACAAGGTTTGAAGGGGAGGAAACAGTGATCGTTTCCACTCATGACAAGCAGATTATGGAAATAGCTGATCGAACCTTGGTTATGTCCAATGGAAGGATCATTTTAGATGAGTGATTCTGAGAAATGGGATTTCCCCGTTTGGGATTTGTCTCGAAGAAAGTTTCAAACATGGTTAACCATAATCGGTCTTGTTATTTGCGTTTCGGTGACGGTTTTTCTTGTGCTCTTTGGAGAAAACCTAGGTGTAGAGATTACGTCCATTGCAAACGGCGGATTGACTGCTGGATTTTCTAGTGTTACTTCTAGATTCATCTTCATAGTTGTTATCTTCAATTCAGCAACTGGAGTCTTGATTGACTATTCTCTCATAAAGACAGCAATATTAGAACGCGTAAGAGACATAGGCGTAATGAAAGCCATCGGATGTCTCACCGAAGTAGTCTACAGTTATTTCGCAACAGAACTTATAATAATCGTTTTCACAGGTTGCATGTTTGGAATAATCAGCGGAATAGCCATGAATTTTGCTGCAATAGGCTTGATGAACCTTTTGGGATTCAATATTTCAGCTAAGCCACCGAATCTTTTGCTACTTATGTTAATTTTTTCTCTTTCGCCTTTTTCTCTTATTTTTTAGGCATGAGACAGATCCGTAAGGCAGCTGAAATCGAACCTGCTAAAGCTCTATCGACGCCGTTTGTCTGGCATAGCGCACATCAATCCAGTTTGAAGCTTCCACCTTTTTTCAGAAGCTTTGCAGTGAAAATAGCTTTAAGAGAGTTGAGCAGACGGAGATCAATGACTATTCACTTGGCGGTTTCCCTGTCTTTAATTATGACTTTGGTAACTTTGATAGTAATTGGCGGATTGGTGGCGAACGAGACCACGTTAAGTTACGTTGAAAGAGCAATTGGACGAAACGTGATCCTCATAGCTCAAACTGAGATAGCTCAGCAATATGAGAATCGACTCGAGATCTTTCTCGGAAATAGTCAGACTGATCAAATGGGCCAGGTAAATTATGTTGACGAAAAATATGCTATCCCAAAATACATTATCTCTAATCTAACCGCGGTGGATGGAGTTGTTAAAATTGATCCCAGTTTAGTTTTAGAATCCAATGTCTATGAATATACATACGTTAGCCCTGACCCGGAAGACCCGCAAAATTACATTGTAATAGGCGCCCACAGAAATGGTAAGGCGCTTATAATAGGTGTTCATCCAGAGAACCTTGTCAACAATTGGCTGATCGCGGGGAGAAACCTCAGCGAAGCCGAACAAGATACCGCATTGATCGGTGATTCTTTATCATTGACTCTTTTTCAAGAACCATTAAAGCAAACTTTCAAGGCATTAGACGCAAAGTTCAAGATTGCTGGCATTTGTTTAGATCCCTTGAACAATGGGCTGGTTGTCTATACACCCTTTAATCGTTTGTCTGCCATAACCAAGCATGCAGACTATAACGTTCTCCTTCTACAGATCGACTCTTACAGTTCAGCAGAATATTCCAAAATCCTCAACGAGATAGAAACCATAATATCTGAAAAAGGTCTGATTCTGCTCGAGTTAAATGAGCCTTTAGAGCCGCAGAAAGCTTTTTTTGAATCAGCTTTGGTCTCTGATGCTTTCTCTTTCCTTATTCTCTTTTATGAACGCCATTCTGCCGCTCATAGGATATTTGACAATATCAATATCAAGCCAACAGAAGGACTTCAGTATAATGCGAGCTTTAGGAGCCAGACCTAAAACCGTTATCGAAGTAATCGTAACCCAGACTTTCCTTCTAGTTTTAGCAGGAGCTATAATTGGATTACCAGTTGGAGCCATCATTATTCTCTGGTTTTTCATTCCAGACGCAGTCATATCTCAGACAGCAGTTTTGTTCATTGCAGCACTGCTTTCCATGTTAATTGGCATCTTGTGCCTATCAAGTCTTTACCCAAGTATAAAGATCGCAAGAATGCCTGTAACAGATGGAGTATGTCAGGTCTAAAACCACAAATATTCATTCTTTATTCGTAGCACCATTAATTATGATGAAAAGAAGTTCATAACCAATTATGTAAAAGTTAAGCTTTTAAAGTGATATTGTGCTAGGTTTATGTATTCAGTTATTGTTTGAGGTGCTATTCTTTGAACGATAATAACTATGCTTTACTCGGTGTGATTGCGCCTTTAACGGCTTATATTTTCGTTGGAACAGCAGTCACACTGTCACCATGGTTCAGCTGGCAGGAAAACGCTCTAAGCGACTTAGGACATGCAATCAATAGTAATGTTGCGGCAATATTCAATTTCGGTCTACTGTTGACTGGGTTTCTTATAGGCATCTACTCTGTTACGGCGTTTAGAAAATATGCCAAATACTCAAGTGTTTTCCTATTAATCTCTGCTTTTTCTCTTCAGCTGGTCGCTACATTTAATGAAACTTACTGTTTCGTTCATTTTGCAGTATCAATGGTTTTCTTCATATTGATTGGGACAACTTTAATTGTCTATTCCATAGAAAAGAGATCGTTTGTTTCAATAACGGCCTTTATAATAGGAATCGGCTCATGGATATTATACTGGGCTAATCCGTATAGCGCCGGAATAGCTGTCCCAGAAGCTATTTCATCCCTCTCGGCAGCATCATGGGTCATATTTTCGGCTTTCAAGATATACCTCACAAAATAGTCTTGGTTTTTTCTATTTAATAGAATTCACAATAAATATTTATTAAACTTGAGTAAGGTTAGAAGTTTGGGGTAACAGCATGTCTCTGAAAATGGGTTATAAAATTGCTTTTGAGCAATACCAACCTGATGCGCTTCTTCAACATGCTATTTTGGCTGAGCAGTATGGTTTCGAGTCGTTGTGGGCAAGTGACCATTTCCATCCTTGGGGACATACTGGAGCAGGAGGAGGCTTCGCTTGGACATGGATAGCTTCAGCGGCGGAAAGAACTAAAAAAATGGAAATAGGTACCTCTGTAACCGCGCCTATTCTTAGATATCATCCTGCACTTGTCGCTCAGGCTTTTGCAACACTGAGTTTTATGTATTCGAACAGAATCTTCCTCGGGCTTGGAACGGGAGAAGCACTGAACGAATCACCATTAGGGTATACTTGGCCTTCACCGAGTCAACGTGTGGAAATGTTGGAAGAAGCAATAATCATGATAAAGAAATTATGGAACGAAGAATTCGTCAGTTTCAAAGGGAAATACTATCGACTTAAGAAAGCGAACCTGTACACGAAACCCGATAAACCTCCCAAAATCTATGTAGCAGCTGGAGGGCCTCGAGTTGCAGAGTTAGCCGGCAGAATGGCTGATGGAATTATAATGACGTCTACGCTATTTTATCTGGCTTTGACCAAGTTAAGAAGATGTTTC
>JAWBOR010000102.1:5599-6780 GCA_038826015.1 Bathyarchaeia archaeon | reverse complement strand
CGTGGGTCTCGATCGTTGCCTGACTTAACAGGACACCTCACGGCACGAACTGGCGACGGCCATGCACCTCCTCTCAGCTTGTCTGGCAAGACCTTTAATCTGGCCTTCAACCTGCTGTCTTCCCCGGTAAGGTTCCCGGTGTTGACTCCAATTGAACCGCAAGCTTCACCCCTTGTGGTGCTCCCCCGCCAATTCCTTTAAGTTTCAGTCTTGCGACCGTACTCCCCAGGCGGCAGGCTTAACGGCTTCCCTGCGGCACTGACGTGACTCGTGGTCACGCCAACACCTAGCCTGCATAGTTTACAGCTGGGACTACCCGGGTATCTAATCCGGATCGCTCCCCCAGCTTTCGTCCCTCACCGTCGAGCGCGTTCTAGCCGACCGCCTTCGCCACTGGTGGTCCTCCTGAGATTATAGGATTTCACCCCTACCTCAGGAGTACCGTCGGCTTCTTCCGCCCCCTAGCTCAACAGTATCTCCTGCAGTCCAACGATGGAATCGTTGGATTTAACAGAAGACTTGTTAAGCCAGCTACGGACGCTTTAGGCCCAATAATTATCCTTACCACTCGGGGAGCTGGTATTACCGCGGCGGCTGACACCAGGCTTGCCCTCCCCTTATTCCTCCGGCTCCTTACACCGGAGAAAAGCTATCCTCAGCGGACAGCACTCGGGGTAGCCCCGTCACGCTTGCGCGCATTGCGGAGTTTTCGCGCCTGCTGCGCCCCGTAGGGCCTGGACCCTTGTCTCAGTGTCCATCTCCGGGCTACCGCTCTCACGGCCCGTACCGGTTGTAGGCTTGGTGAGCCGTTACCTCGCCAACTACCTGATCGGCCGCAGCCCCATTCTCGGGCGATAACGAAAGCATGGTTTCGTTATCTTTTAGGTGAGGAACCGTTCCAGGCCTCCTCTCCTATCGGATATTAGCCCCAGTTTCCCGGGGATATCTCCGTCCCGAGAGCAGGTTAGCTACGTGTTACTGAGCCGTCCGCCGTGTCTTCACCGTGGCTGGAAGACACAGACTCGCATGGCTTAGTCCCACCCCGATAGCAGTAAGGTCCGGCAGGATCAACCGGATTTAGGAGTAGTCGCAGAGATTAGCTGGAATTGGTGGATTGCGCCAAGCCCACCTTAGACCAGAGCTTATACGCTGAGGTCCGCATTTTTATGTTTCCGCAACTG
>JAWBOR010000102.1:0-5589 GCA_038826015.1 Bathyarchaeia archaeon | reverse complement strand
TTTATGCCTCGTTGTCTGTTTGAAGCCGCCAATATTGCGTTGCGGATTCGAGCCTTATGCTCGATTCGCATTAAAAAATATTTCTCACCTCATTAATAAACTTAACTTATGACAGCTTCGATCAAAATAATTTTGTTCAACCTGGTTGGTTTAAAAGAAGAATCAGTAAAGAGTTAAAGATAGATGGTGCAAAAGTGAAAAAGGAACCTTCGTTATTAAAGAGGAAGTGAATGATTCTTCAAGCAGAAGCCTCTCGTACGTGATTGAATGAAATAGACATTATAAGAAAAAAGGGTCAAGGAACTTGGCTTAGATGTTACAGGCAAATCTGTTCAGTGTCTCTTTAAAAATGTTGAATGTTTCTTCATCGAAAAGACAGAAGATAACTCGGTCCAAGTTTGTCTCACTCTTCATGTACTGAATTGCTGCAAGAAGCATAATTTCTGCGCATCTTTTTTTGGGGAATCCAAAAACGCCGGTGGAAATGGCGGGGAAAGCTATGCTTTTGACGCCTTGTTTATCTGCGAGCTTTAAGCTGTTCACTGTTGCATTTTTCAGCTTTTCATCTTCTCCTCCTTCTCCGTAAACTGGACCCACAGCGTGAATAACATATCGAGCTTTAAGATTTCCACCAGTAGTAATGGCGACCCCGCCTGTGGGAATTTCTCCTTGTTTAGAAATTATCTCATCACATTCTTTCTGGATCTGCGGTCCGCCTTTCCTGCGGATGGCTCCTGCAACTCCTCCGCCGAGTTTCAAGTAGCTATTAGCGGCATTCACGATACAATCCACATCTAAGTCTGTTATATCGCCTTTTGTAAGCTTAAGTGTCTTTTCGCCGATTTTGATTTCCAAGTTCTCACACTCTGTAAAATTTTTATTTAACGGCTAATATAAAAATTCATGAAGTCATCTTCAAAAGCAAATAAACAGAACTCTTAAGATGATGACTAAATTTTTGCTAAATGTTCAGTAGGGAGCATGTTTATGAATATAGCTTGGAGAAGCAACATTTTAATTCGGCTGGTCGTGATCCTCTTAATAATTCTTGCTATTTCAATGCTAGTTTCTTATCTTTTCTTTAATATTAGAAAATTTTTCCCTGTAAAAGAAGAAGACAGGTTTTTTACAATTTAGATGTCGATCACATATGAGAATAAACCTAGTGGAACAGAGGTGTGGAGCCTAACTGATGATGACAGAGCAATTGGTCTTTTTATGAATAATAGCTGGCAGACCGTTTATTTAGCAAATAGTTCCTTTCCTATAGAAAAAACAGAGGAAGACAACGATGGAAACTCTGTAGCATATCTGTCTCTCCCTAAAGCAAAAATAAGCCCTGGAGAAAACCTCAGTTATCAAGTCGTATACAAAGTTGTTCTTAAGCCACGTTCAACACCAGAAATATCTGAAAACATTTCTGAAACTTTAGACAGCATAAGCGAAGGATTAAAGAACCAATATTGTGCGATGGAAGGCCCGTGGCAAGTAAATAATTCAATGCTGAGAGAACTTGCATACGAAATTGTGGGAGATGAGACAAACGTCCTAACCATTGTTAAGGAAATTATTTTATGGATTGACGAAAACGTGGATGATCGAACTTTAGAAATCCCTCGTTATCCCAATGAAACATATCATGAGAAGGCTGGCGATTGTGATGATCAAGCAAATCTCTTAATCACATTGTGCCGCATAATTGGGATACCAGCCTATCTCCAGCTCGGATGCATCTACTTGCCCAATTACAACGAAAACAGCATTTTATGGAACAACCACTTATTCATTAATCTTACATGGATCGGATGGCATGGTTGGGCCATAGTTTACATACCTCCGTGGGGATGGCTACCTGTCGATCTTACTTTCGTCGAGGGAAACCTAAGCGAAGAACCCTTGAACGCAATAAAAACTTCAGCAATTATGTCGCATCCAACAGTGCAATATGCTAATGTTATAAGAACTGATTATGTTGCTGAGTCCAGAATTTTTAGAAGTTTTCTGAGAATTCATGAATTCTATCTATACGAGCATGACGTTATGAAACAAGAAGAAAAACTGAATGAGAAAAGTGAAGATGCAATATCTAGTTTGCAGCTTAACATGGCTCCTTTGATCATGGTTTCTCGGTTTGTCTGTCCTTCGAAAAAATTTGAAGTTATGGTGAATATTTATAAATAGAACCTTCTCTCAATAGCTCCGCAAATACTGATGCTTCATAAGGAGCGAATGTTTCAACATGGCGAAGTTTAAGATAATAGTCTCTGATCCTGAAACTGGAAAATCAAATGTTGTTGAACTCGAAGGAAACAAAGCTACGCCCTTGATAGGTAGGAGAATTGGCGAGGATGTCGACGGAGCAGTGGTTGGACTTCCCAGATACAAATTGCTGATTACTGGAGGAAGCGACAAAGATGGGTTCCCAATGAAAGCCGATGTTCACGGCGGCGTTAAATCCAAAATTCTTCTTGGTCAAGGCGCAGGTTTGAAGCCTCGTGAGAAAGGTGAGAGACGTCGCAAAATGATTCGAGGAAACACGATCACAGATGACATTATCCAAATTAACATGAAAATCGTTGAGAAACCGCAAAAAACAAAAGAAACAAAGACTGAACCTGAAAAATCAAATTAGTCAGAAGACTTTACTCAGGATTAGGCTAACATCGGTTTTTGGATTTTAGATCATTTATAAAGTGGAACAAATCTTTCAATGGTTCTGTCGTAGGTTTTCTCCGCTTCTGGCGGAAAGAAACATGGTGGCAGCTTACCATGTGATTTTGCGGCTGTCTATGATTCGCAATGTTCCATTTAAGGTTACAAGGATGAGTAAAGGCGCATTTTCTCAGATTGGTCTGCATATTTTATATCCAAGGGTCAATTATTACTTTTATGGCGTTTGAACTTCTATCTTCAAGTACGCCTATTGCTTCTTCGATTTTTTCCAATGGAAACCTATGCGTGATAAACTTCTTCACATCAATTTTCCCAGAGGCTACGAGGTTTAATGCCTCTAGATATTGTTTCCTATGCGAAGAATTCGCTCCATGAACATGGAGCTCATTGTAATGAATGGCATTTGTATCAAGTGTAACATATGGATCATCTTTTGATATCCCTGCAAAATAGCTAATATCAGCACCTACTGCAGCCATCTCAACGGCTTTTTTCTGCACTTCCTTAGAAGATGCCGCGCATATAATTACATCAGCCCCTGAACCGTTGGTGAGTTCTCTAACTCGTTCCACAGAGTTGCATTCACTTTCATTGATAAATTCGTCAACCTGCAAGCCTATCTTTCTAGCTAAGATTAGTCGTGGAGCAGATCGATTTACGAGGATAACTCTGGCGCCTTTCTGTTTAGCGTATTCAGCGTGAAGCATGCCAATTACCCCAGCTCCAATCACGACTGTTGTAAAATCCTTTACTCGTTTCTTAAAGAAACTCCAGCTGTTAACTATACAGGAAAGGGGTTCTACAATTGTGGCTTCGTCGAACGGTAAATGAACGGGTATCTTGATAACGCATCCTTGTTTCACAGCGTGTTTTGGAACTAGAAGAAACTGTGCGAAACCGCCATTATATTGATATCCGATCGCAGTAAATTTTCTTTTACAAAGGTTCTCTTCTCCTCTTTTACAGGCATCACACTCGCCGCATCCAACGACTGTTTCAATAATCACCTTATCCCCTACTGATAAACCCTTTACATCATCACCTACTTCTTCGATCACTCCAGAGATTTCATGACCTGGAGTCGGGGCATCAATTCTCTTTTCACCATGAAAAATTCGTAGGTCGCTACCGCAAACTGCACAAGCTTTCACTCTGATAAGGACTTCCCCAGGGCCGCACTTCGGTCTGTCAACTTCCTTTATTTCGAAATGCTCTTTTGCGACAAAAACCGCTGCTTTCATTTTCATTGATGCCTCACTTCTTTCAGATTCTTACAAGTAATAAGAAAAAGATTTCGATGCGCTATTTTGAAAATATTGTCTCTGGACGAAGGCGATACAACTTTCTTGCCATCTATATGGTTAATTTCTACGGAAACATTTTATATCCTGAAGCATAAAAAAATAACCTGGAACGGTAATAAAAATCGTTAAGAGGATGAAAGAATGGTCACTGAAGTCATAATGCCGAAGATGGGCGACACAATGGAAAAGGGGAAAATTGTAAAATGGCTAAAAAAAGACGGTGAAAAAATAGAGAGGGGTGAACCTCTTCTTGAAATAGAGACTGAGAAAACAACGATAGAGGTTGAATCTCGTGGTTCAGGCACACTAAAAATATTGGTACCTGAAGGTGAAGAAAGACCTATCAATACTTTGATAGGCTACATTCTAAAAGAAGGCGAAGCTCTCCCTGAAAAAGCGACTCCTAAACCTCCTAGTGTCATAGCAGAAGTTGCTAGAGAACAAACTGCCGAATCTGTGAAGGTTGGAAAGCTTGAAGCAGAGATTGCTGCGCGAATCAAAGCTTCGCCTCTTGCTAAGAAAATCGCTGAAGAGAAAGGTGTTGATTTAACAAAGGTGATAGGCACAGGTCCTGGAGGCAGAATCACTCAAGAGGATGTGCTTAATTATATCAGTAGCAAACCTGCAGTTGAGAGTGCTGAGGTTCCAGCTGCGGAGTTTCAAATTATTCCTATGTCAAGTATGCGTAGGGCTATTGCCAGAAAGATGACTGAAAGCAAGACCCATGTCCCACACTTCTATGTCAGCACACAGGTTGATATGACTGAGGCTGTGAAGCTGAGAGAAAATCTTATTCCGTCTGTTGAGGCTAAGAGTGGGGTCCGATTATCATTTACACATCTACTCATTAAAGCTGTCGCTATGGCTCTTCAAGAGTTTCCGCAGGTCAACTCAACTTTCGAAGCGGAAAACATTAAACAGTGGAAGGACATCAACATAGGAATCGCCGTTAATCTGGAAGATGGGCTAATTGTGCCAGTTCTTAGAAGAGCCAATAAGTTGAATATCTTTGAAATCGCCTCTCAGGCAGACAAACTTGTTGAGAAGGCAAAAGCGAAGAAACTGCGCGAAGACGAATTTTCCGGAGGAACTTTCACCATTTCGAACATGGGTACATTAGATGTTGAATCATTTGTTCCAATCATAAATGTTCCTGAAACCGCCATTCTAGGTATGGGAAAAATATCTGATAAACCAGCTGTGGTCAATGGGCAGATAACTATCAGAAAGATGATGACCTTGACCTTATCAGCAGACCATCGTGTCGTCGACGGTGTTCTAGCCGCAAAATTCCTACAAAGCATCAAAAAACTCTTGGAAACACCTTACAATCTGATTTTTTCGTCCTAAAGAATTTTGACATAAATGTTTAGAGCCCAAGTCTGTATATAGGAAATATATTGTCTAATAGACCGCGCATCGTCAGATGGCAAATCGATAGATTGTATGAGAACTGTGTTTCACGACGGATTAAAATGCCTACAAGTAATCTGTGCGATAATCTAATCCAAAGAAAAAAAGATAAGCCATCTCATAATTTTCTCCTTTGATTTTCAACTCTCAATTTTTATTTTTTATGGCAAATAGCAACATAATCTCGTAATTGGTTGTC
>JAWBOR010000101.1:0-6828 GCA_038826015.1 Bathyarchaeia archaeon | reverse complement strand
GTTGACAGTGTACTCCCACGTGCAGGAGGCATCCTTGCCGTACCCAACTTAACATTCTTTTTAGCTTTATTAATCGTCTCCCCAATTTTCTTATTCATCCTAAGAGATTTCTTAGGTGGCCACTTCAACTTTAAGCGTTTCTTCGAACCTTTGCCTGAGCCTTCACCCTTCTATCCGACGATTGCCCCGCCTCCGCCTCCGCCGCCATCCCAAGTTTTTCCAACATGCCCCACTTGCCGTCAGCCTTTAGCCTATATTCCAGAGTACAACAGAATGTACTGCTCCAGATGCAAAAAATACGTATGATGCCAAAAATTAGCGATGTTAGCACGATATCACTTCTGAACTAAGAGCAAAAATACTTCTTTTGCATAAGCATGAAAGACGACTCAACGAACTCTCGGACGTTTAGCCCCCTCTTTTCTGCTAATCTTTTGAGAGCTTTATCAACCCCTGTGCTGTACTGGATGGCTTCCTTAGGTCTATTATAGACATAGGAAGGTAAACCCGTTTTTTCAGCAACTTTCCTTAATATTCTCTTCCTGAGAGTGTCATCTGAAGATTCAATCTTGAACCTAAGCGGAAGACCCAGAGAGAAAGAAATCAAATCGGAATCTACAAAAGGAAGCCTCAATTCCATACCATGAAAAGCACAGACCTTATCATCCCGCTCAAAATTCACTTGATACGAAAGAATAGTATCCCGATAAAGAGAGTTCTCAACAGACTCACTCGATTTTCCATATTCCCTGAGATATCGCTTATATCCACCAAATAATTCGTCACTTCCTTGACCGGCTAAAAGAACTTTATACCCCGCATGCGATGCTGTTTTGGCAATCCAAAAGAAAGGAATTGCCACAGAAATCTTCAAAAAGTCTGGCTCTTCAACAAGCCACAAAACCTCATCAAAAACATTTTCAACATCATCAAAGGTGAAAGTCTCAGCTTTAAACGGCAATCCCAGCATCTCAGCTACGTTTTCAGCGAACTGCAGCTCCGGCTGATCCTCCAAGCCCACAATTGCCAATAGGGCTTGTTTTCCGCTCTCTCTAATTAAGGCAGCTATAAGGCTACTGTCCAAACCACCGGAGAACGCCAATGCAAATTTTTCGACGCCTTCAACCCTTTCTTTTATCGACTCCAAAAGAAGACCATAAAGTTTTTCCACGGCATCCCCCTCATTAATACCAGTTATTGCTAGTTTCGTTACAGTCTTGACAGGCTGAAAAACAACGCGGCCATTATTGATAACTGCAAGATTGCCTGGCGGAAAAGAATTTACATTTTTTATGTTAATCGACCATAAAGCTTTACGTTCAGATGCTAGAGCATAAACCTCACCGTTTTCACCATAATAAAGCGGAATTAACCCCATAGGGTCGCGACCTGCAATTAACTGGTTGCCACACTGAAAAACAAAGGCGTATGAACCATCATGTTCTTTTATTAAACGTTTCGCCTCTTCTTTTGGGCTTGTCTTAATCATCTTTGCAACATCCGTAGCTTCGCATGTTCCGATTGGAGGAAAAAGCCTTCCTTCAAAAATCAATTTAATCCCATTGTCTTGAACAGGTTGAGGGGCATCACGAGAAAGTACAGAAGCAAAGTTATGCCCTAAAGCTATATTCGATTTAATGTCTAATGATGTCAAGTCCGGAACTGTTCGAGCTATATCCACGGATTTGGCTGTAGCTATCCCATGCGCGTTTTTACCTCTATGCTTTAGAGAATCGAGCATCCTTATCACATAAGGAATAACATTCGCGTCTTTTTTGGCAGCGGCTGCCGCAATTGCACCCATCTTTCATCTCATCAAGTTCACAGCATCTTTAATAGTTAAATATACCGTGGAAGATGTTCATAATGTCTATGTAATAATATATTACGTTCGGAGGAAGCGTAGCCTTGCCCATACTCCCCATCGATACAGGCAGATACGGAACGCCTGAGATGATTTCGATATTCGAGGAGGAAAACTATGTCCAAAAAATGCTTGACGTAGAAGCAGCCCTTGCATGGGCGCAGGGAGAAGTAGGGGATATTCCGCAAGAAGACGCCGCAAAAATAGTGAAGATGGCTTCGACGAAATATGTGAAGCTCAGCCGAATAAAAGAGATAGAGAAAGAAATCAAGCACGATGTTATGTCGCTTGTTCGAACCTTGGCAGAGGTTTGCGGACCAAGCGGCGCATATGTTCATCTTGGAGCTACAAGCTACGATATAGTGGACACAGCCCGTGCGCTTCAGCTTAAAGACGCTATAAATGTAATTAGACGCAGATTAGACGATTTAGAGCTCGTACTCGTGAAGGCTGCGGAACGTTACAAAGATACGATTATGATAGGTAGAACCCATGGGCAGCACGCTTTACCAATAACATTCGGGCTGAAGCTATCAGTATGGATGAGGGAAATATCAAGGCACATCCAAAGATTAGATGAATGCAGAAAACGGTTAATTGTTGGGAAGATAACCGGAGCTGTAGGATCTCAAGCGGGTTTAGGTTCTAACGCCTTGAGGATCCAAGAACTCGTTATGAAAAGACTGAGTATTCAAGCCGCTGAGGTTACTACACAGATCATTCAAAGAGACCGATACGCCGAGCTAATTTGCATACTCGCTATGTTGGCTTCTACCTTAGACAAGATAGCGGTTGAGATAAGGGAATTGCAGAGAACCGAGATCGGTGAGGTTTTCGAGCCTTTTGAAAGGCAGAAGCAAGTGGGTAGCTCTACGATGCCGCATAAAAGAAACCCCGAGATTTGTGAAAGAATCTGTGGATTGGCGAAGATTATGCGGGGTTTAGTTATTTCTGCCTTGGAGAATATTCCGACGTGGCATGAACGCGATCTCACGCAGTCTTCTTCTGAAAGATTCTTGATACCCGAAGCATGCATTTTAGCCGACTACATGTTGCATTTGATGATTAGTGTCCTTAAGAATCTTGAAGTCGACGAAGAAAGAATGAGAAAAAACATTGAGCTAACTGAAGGGCGGGCAATGTCGGAAGCTGTAATGATCGCCCTCACAAAAAAAGGTATGGATCGTCAAAAGGCTCATGAACTCATCCGCAATCTAACCATAAAAAGCATAGCTGAGAGAGTTCCATTCAAAGATATTCTCTTGCTTGAGAATACCATTAGAGAACATCTCAGCGAGAAAGAGATCGAAGAAGCTTTGGATCCGAGAAACTATCTAGGCACAACTGTTGAACAGATCATATTGGCTATTAGAAAAACTATGGAAGAGAGGCGCGCAAGAGGCATAGCATAAGAGTTTTGCTAGCGTTTTAGCCTGTTTTCAAAACACATGCAACAATTGTTCCAACGGCGGCAAACGACGCCAAGCCCAGCAAGCAAAAAATGTATGATGCAGTGATATCCAAGATAAACCCAATAATAGGCTGAGCTAATGCTGCCCCGATGTTGAAACCTGTTGCCGTTACGCCGAATCCCACACTAGCCATGTTGGGTCCTGAGATTTCCGCTGATAGAGTGAAAACCATAGGAGGAATCATTGCGCCAACCGCGCCGAGAAGCATGATTGAAGGGACTAGGATTACATTAGAGGTGAATGCCAAGAGTATAAACATTAAGGTCATTAGGAAAGAGCCCGCCACAGCGAATAACTTGCGTTTACCTATTTTATCTGATATATAGCCGTATAAGGGAACGCAAAATATCGATGCCCACATCACAAGGCTCGCCAAAAAACTGGCATAAACTTTAGTCATACCAAGAAACTTTTCAAATAATGTTGGAGCCCACGTTACAAACGACATTGCAGCGCTAAAAAATAGCCAAACAAGCCCGATCTTCCAAATTTCAAAGTTACCAAGTGTTTGGCGCATACTCATATCACTTTTCTTTTCTGCAAGAGGTTTTTCTCTCACTGATGCAACGAACACTGCTGTACTAATTATTCCCATGGCTGAACTAATGTAGAAGGGAAAACGCCAGCCGTACATGAGCATTAATACGGTGGCGCTGGGAAAAGATATGATAACAGTGAAAGGCATATTGATTCCGAAGATTCCCATAGCGCTTCCCATTTCTTTTTTTGTGAACCACTGGGCGATTATGGCAGGCGTAATAGTGTTGATTAGGGTTCCGCCAAAGCCTAAGATCAGCCTTCCGATAAGCGCCATAATAAAGGAACCCGCTGTTGCAGTCACTATGGAACTAAGAGTTACAATAATTAAGGATATGGCGCCGACTAATCTAACTCCATGTCTTCGAACGAACATGCCTCCTGGTAAACTAAGAAAAATTCCTGGCACAAGAACAACCGACATCATCAACGCGGCTTCCGCGTAGCTGATGTTAAATTCTTCCATTATGGATGGAATCAGAGGGGGAATGGCTTGAAAAGAGAAGGCGTAAGATACGAAAGCAAAGAATGAGACAAACAATATTGACCATTTGAATGGAAAACTTTCATCCCTTTTCCAATACAATGTCATGACTCCAAATCATTCATTTTCCTTTTTAAGCGTTTGGAGATGAGAAATATTTCTTTGTTACATAACAAATACGTAGAAGAAAAGATTCTTAAGGTTGAACAGATTATTAGAATGTCTTTGAACATATGGAGGCGTTGAAGCTTCATGAGAAAGCATGGAATTAATGGTGGAATCTTTCTGATAGTTGCGGGCTTCATAATCTATCAAATTGGGATGTTGATCGTCATTAATTATCCGTCATTTTTGAGGGATGGTCTGACGACGATTTTCAGGGAAAGCTCGTCTCTTGACTTACTTGGACTGATTTTAGTTTTTGGCGGAGGAATTCTTGGGGTTTTCGGGCTTCTCCGTTTAGTAAGATTTCTTTCAGACGTTGTGTCGAACACTGTTTATGCTCAACGCCAAGAAACTATTCATGAGATATCAAACCTTAGAACATCAATATCTGACATGGTGACGCTAATGGCAAAAGAAGTCAGTAGTCCAAAGTCTAGTACTGAGAAAACATGCAAATTCTGCGGGTCTAAGATTGACGAAAACGCAATTTTCTGTTCCATATGCAATAAATCACAAATTTAACAACAACAGATAAACATCTCAAAAATTTACAACACGGTTATCACGGTATTTCTAACGTGTTCACTTCATAAAAATCTATGCTTCTTATTTCTGTCAGAGATCTTGCAGTTTCATTTTTTTGCTTGGCATTCTACAGACTTTGTTCCATATAAACTTTGATCAGATGTTCAAACCTTTTAAAGTCAGCACGCACGCCAAGCAAATGGATTTCTCCAGCAGCATTCTTTTTTCATTGCACAATTTAGTAGTCCGGAGGATTGGACTAGCTGCTATACTTAAATAGATTTTAATCAGATATGTTAGCGAGGGTGAATGTATGCCAATATCTAAAGTGAAAATAACTGTATTGAAAAGGCTAGTCCTCAACGATCTCGACAAGTATAAGAAAGAACCCTCAGTAGCTTGTACCCTCTTCAAAGATGGACAAGAATTCGTAAGTGAGAGACTTCAGATGCCAAATGGGTTCTGTAGCTGGGCTTGGGCTGACATTCAAAGGGATGTTGCTGTCCTAGCTTTGAATGGAAACTTTGACTGGGTAAAGGACAAAGGTGTGGGGATATCTTGCTGTACAGACGGATTCAGACCAGTAGTCTTTAAACTAGAAAGGATAGAAGAGTAGCTACATAGCTACTATTGGTGGCGACATCTTCCGTAAAACCCTTTTTTTGGTTCTTGTTCTCAGTAATTTTGGTTCTGAAAACGTTTTGATGATATGAGAAAGATTAAAATTTTGGTTTATGACATAAAGACTGAATAATACCTTATTTCTTATGTTCTTTCAGTGTTTTCTGGCATGAAAAATAGAAAGATCCATATCAGTTAATTGAAGAACAAAGACCGTTTTAGAATAAGTTTTCCGTAGGAGTTCTTCTCTCCTTTACACCTATCGCAGGATTTACTTATTTATCCATAAATAATTTTATCACTGTTAAAGCAACATTGATTTACACTCAACTTGTCAATTTGAAAATGACGATTACCCTGTGCCTGCTTCAAAATTTTAGAAGACAAACAACTGATAGAAGCAGCCTTAAGTTTAGCTAATTTTTCATTTCGATCCTTTGGCTTGCATAAAAAAGATGCTGAACTGTCTATTTCAGGTTGATCCACTCGAAGGAAAGGGCTCAAATTGCTTCTTATAGACCAATTAAGGAAGTTTTTGGTAATGGGAGATATTTGATAGAGTGCATATGCTAACTGACGCCGTCAGAACAAGCTCATGCATGGTTACCTAGAAAAAGTTTTCGTAATTTTTAAATATAAAAAAAACGCATACTCAAAGTGGCTTTCTCAGGTTCGATCTCGATATTTCCCTATCTGATTGAATTCTGAGAATGCTTCGGAGAGTATTTAGAATGCACAGTCGAAAGACTGGTTTAAGGAATAACATCGCAGTTGAGACATTGTTTCTATTGTTATCAATTATTGCTGTAATTTTCGTTGAAGCCAGTCCAGTTCAAGTTTCCAAAATTGTCTACGCAAGCCCTGAGGATTCGTGGTGGCAAGAGCGCGCAGTCTACCGCATTCTCGCTAATGGGACGGTTACGCCGTGGACACCGAACATTTTTGTTTCTTCAGACTGTTCCACATACACTTTTCTGAGCGACCTTTACGTCCCGACAGGCGTTGACAAAGACGTTGCAATTCTGGTTGAAAGAGACAACATAGTAATAGATGGAAACGGGTATAAGCTTGAAGGAAACGAGAGTAGCGGTTCTATTGGAATAAAAATGTATTTTCCAGAGTTTTTCCTTCCTGTGGATGAGCTTCCGAAGGGGGTAGGA
>JAWBOR010000100.1:0-6842 GCA_038826015.1 Bathyarchaeia archaeon | reverse complement strand
ATGTCTTCTACGATGGGTCTATAGAAGAGGTTGTAAGGACTCGCAATTCAATGGGAATCGTTGCTGTTAGCGATGTATCGAGATTTGGGGAAGTCATCTTCAGAGAAGGAAAGCTTTTGGAGATAAGGGAGAAGACTGGGAGAGGGGAGGGATTCGTTAATGCGGGAATTTACCACTTCGATCCCTCAATCCTTGACTTCGTTGAAATAACAGAACAAAGCCCTCGCGGGGAATTTGAGCTAACGGACTCGATTTCAATGATGAGCAAAACAAAGAAAGTGAACGTTGTTGAGCTCAAAGGCTACTGGAGCGACATAGGCTATCCATGGGATTATCTGGACGTGAACATGCACGTTCTCGAGAAAATCGGGTTCAGCGTTGGGGAGAACACAGAAATTTGGAGCAACGCAACAATAAGAAAACCCGCTGTTATCGGAGAAAACTGCGAGATAAAGAACTGCGTGATCGAGAAAAGCGTTGTGGGAAACGAATGCGTTGTTGGAGAATTTTCGGTTTTGAAGAGAAGCGTTTTAATGGATAAAAGCAACGTTCCGCATTTAAACTACGTAGCTGATTCGGTGATTGCGGAGAACTGCAACCTTGGAGCGGGGACAAAGATTGCAAATCTGAGATTCGATGAGGCGAGCGTTAAGGTTACTGTTAAGGGAAAAAGGATTGACAGCGGAAAGAGAAAGCTCGGAGCATTCATTGGCTACAACGTAAAGACAGCGATAAACGTGTCTATTTATCCCGGGGTTAAGATTGGAAGCGATTCATGGATTGCAAGGGATGTTAGAAGGGATGTGGAAAGGGGAAGCAGGTTAATCTGATCTTAAAGAAACTTCTGCCTAGAGCAATCCGCACAGCTGTATTTAAAAACTAAACTCTATGAACTGGTTGAAAGTGCATTCAAGACATTGAAGGAGCTGAAAGATCTGTTGAGATATGATTGAGATCACCAAAAAGCTCGCTGAAAGGTTCAAATATCTTGAAAAAGCTGAATTTTATCTGGAAAAGATCAAGGAGATCGTTAGATCGTTTGACAATTCCGCCGAAGTTTACGTTTTTGGCTCCTTTTTGAGGGCTGAAAATCTACCCTCTTCAGACATAGATGTTCTAATCTGCTCCAATAGAATTGAGGAGTTCAGAACCGCGATTTTAAGCAAAGTATACGAAGAGCTTGGCTACATGCATCCATTCGAGATCCATATGGTAGATGAAAATGGATTCAGATGGTATAAAAAGTTCGAAATGAAGAGGATTTGAAAGAAGCCTTAGTGGTGTTATGGGCTACTTCGTTCATCCGACTGCGGTTGTTGAGGAAGCTGAAATAGGTGAAGGGACTGTATATGGCATTCAACTGAATTTTAACTGTTTGAGATCTTTATGTATCGAGGATATAAAATCGGTGTAGCAATTCCCGCTTACAACGAAGAGAAAAACATTGGAAGAGTCCTTTCTGAGATTCCGGAATTTGTTGATAGAATCTACGTTGTGGACGATGGCTCTACCGACAAAACCCCAGAAATAGTTGAGGAAATATCCAAAAAAGATCATAGAGTTTTTTTGATAAGACATGAAAAAAACAGGGGTAAAGGTGCTGCGACTGTTACTGGATGGAAAATCTGGAAAAAATACATTGTAAGGGGGAATCCGATAGGATTTGCTTATTTACTTGGTTTCATTCTCATACTGCTTGGAGTAATCTTCGTGATTTTTGCAAATTACTTTTTAGCCTTAATATTAGGTGTTATTTTCTTTTTAATCGCCTGCTTTTTTGAATGGGGAACTATAACTGCTGAAGGTGTTTTGAAATGATCGCGATCATCTTGGGGACTCGACCCGAGATCGTAAAAATGAGTCCTGTTATAAGACAATGTGAAAAAAATTGTGTGGATTATTTCATACTCCACACTGGACAGCACTATTCTTATGAAATGGATCGGATCTTTTTCGAAGAATTAGAGTTACCCAAGCCAAAATACAATCTAAATATCGGTTCGGGAAGCCATGCTGAACAAACAGCAAAAATGTTGGTGAGTATAGAAAAAGTATTGATCGAAGAAAAGCCGAGTTTGGTTTTGGTTCATGGAGATACAAACACAACTCTCGCAGGAGCTTTAGCTTCTGCAAAATTGCATATTCCCATAGGGCATGTTGAGGCGGGTTTAAGATCTTTTGATAGGAGAATGCCAGAGGAAATCAACAGAGTATTGGTTGATCATATAAGCGATTATCTTTTTGCACCAACTGATAATGCAAAGCTGAACCTCTTAAAAGAGGGAATTGAAGAGAGCAAGATCTTCGTCACCGGAAATACGATCGTTGATGCGGTTTATCAAAATCTGGAGATTGCCATGAAAAGATCGAACATACTTGAGAGGCTCAGCTTAAAACCCAAAAACTATTTCTTGGTAACTCTGCACAGACAAGAAAACGTTGATTTTAAAGAAAGACTTGAAAAAATAATAGAAGGTCTCAGGCTTATTTATGAGGAGTTTTCAACCACGATAATATTGCCAATCCATCCAAGGACAAAGAAAATGATAGAAAAATTCGGTCTTAATCTTGATGGTATAAATACAATTAACCCTGTGGGATTTATGGATTTTTTACAGCTCGAAGCAAATGCAAAGCTGATTCTTACAGACTCAGGAGGCGTTCAGGAGGAAAGTTGCATTTTAGGAGTTCCTTGTGTTACTTTAAGGGAAACAACGGAAAGACCTGAAACAATAGAAGTTGGAGCAAATATTTTAGCAGGAGTTGAGCTTGAGAGAATTCTTATTTCTGTGAAAAAAATGATCGAGAGAAAAAACAAATGGCAAAATCCATTTGGAGACGGCAAAGCGGCTGAAAGAATACTAAAAATAACATTGGGGGTGTTAAAGTGAAAAAAATTTGTGTGCTTGGTTTGGGACATATGGGATTGCCAACCGCCTTATTGTTAGCCAGCAGTGGTTATAGAGTTGTGGGAGTTGATATCAACGAAAAAGTTGTTGAGAGTTTAAACAATGGCAAGATACACCTAAAAGAGCCAGGATTGGAAGAGCTAATTGTAAAAGCAAAGGGATATTTTGAAGCTAAGAGAGAACCGGAAAACGCAGATATATTTTTAATCGCGGTTCCAACTCCTTTAGATCATTCAACCAAGACTCCGGAGCTAAAATACGTTAAGATTGCGGGAGAAATGATAGCTTCATTTTTAAAACCTGAAAACTTGGTAATTGTCGAATCAACCGTCCCTCCAGGGACCAGTGAGAGAATCGTGATTCCAATCTTAGAAAAAAGCGGTTTAAAGGCTGGAGAATTCTACTACGTTTATTGTCCAGAGAGAGCTATTCCCGGTAGAACCATTTATGAGATGATACATAACGACAGGATCATGGGTGCTCTTGATAAGACTTCCGCAAACATGGCTAAGGAAATATATTCTTCTTTTGTCAGAGGCAATATTTATTTGACAGACATTAGGACTGCAGAATTCGTTAAACTTATGGAGAACATATATAGGGATGTGAACATAGCGCTTGCAAATGAGTTTGCTCAAATTGCAGAAGAATTGGGTATTAATGTTTGGGAAGCAATAGAACTTGCCAACAAACATCCACGAGTCAACATACTAAAACCTGGACCCGGAGTTGGAGGACATTGCATACCGCTCGATTCTTACTTCTTAGCAGCAGTTTTTCCAAACCCCAGACTTCTCCTAACTGCAAGAGAGATCAACGAACTGATGCCCAACTACACGCTTAAGAAGGTTAAAGAACTGGTAAAAGATATAAAAGAACCGACAATAACTGTGTTAGGCGTTGCATATAAAGGGAACGTTGACGATGCGAGAGAGAGTCCTGCCTTGAAGTTCATAAGGTTGGCTGAAAATGAGGGTTTCAAGGTTAGAGTATTCGATCCTTACGTGAAAAGCTTTGAATACCCACTGCTTAGCCTTGAAGAAGCTGTAAAAGACAGCGATTGCATCGTCGTCATAACTGACCACGATTTATTTAAAAATTTAGAACCGGA
Organism: Bathyarchaeia archaeon; assembly: GCA_038826015.1. Taxonomy (GTDB): domain Archaea; phylum Thermoproteota; class Bathyarchaeia; order Bathyarchaeales; family DTEX01; genus JAWBOR01. The sequence goes on along the minus strand of JAWBOR010000100.1, from coordinate 2,822 downwards.
AAAGATAGGAAAGCTTATGAGGAACAGGAATGTGTTCGATGGTAGAAATATACTTAAGCATGAAGAATGGCAAAAAGCGGGATTCAAAGTTAAGGTGCTCGGCTATGGCTCAAAATTATGATTTCTGGATAGACATCTCCAACACTCCCCAAGTTCATGTTGCGAGAGCTCTAATAAAATCTCTTCGCGAGTATTCTTTCTATATAACTGCATTTAAGCGCGGAGAAGTAGAAGAACTCATGCGTGAGTTTGGTATAAATGGAAAAGTCTTTGGTGAGGACAAGTATAATCCCACTCTGAAAGGTTTTTCTTTTATGTTCAGAACTCTTATTCTAATTCTAAAAAAATTTCCAAAAGTAAAAGTTTTGATTAGTTTTGAAAATGCAATGCCTATCCCAGCGGCAAGAATTAGAAGGATTAAAAGTGTATTTTTGGCGGATAACGAACTGAAATTTTATCAAACGGGAATTTTTCAAAGGTTTGAGAACATTCTAAAAGGATTCTGCGATTTTGTCATAGTCCCAAAAGTTTGTGAGGAGGAGTTCAGGAAATTTTTTAAAGATAAAGAGATATACACTTATAATGGATATAAAGAGCACATATACATTTCTGATTACGAACCAGACACGAATTTTACGAGCATTTTACCGTTCAGGGAATATGTAGTTCTTAGGCCTGAGTCCCTGACATCGCACTACGTTTTACATCGTGAATCTATAGTCCCAAAACTCGTGGAATTGCTGACCAAAAATGGTGTAAATGTGGTGTATTTGCCGAGAAATAATGAGGAGAGAGATATAATAGGAGACCTTAAAAAAGAAGTCTACATACCTCCAAAAGCGCTTAATGGCTTGGACTTATGTTACTTCTCTAAGGCAACTCTTACGGGTTCGGGCACAATGGCAAGAGAGGCTGCTTTGCTCGGAGTTCCAGCGATTTCTTTCTTCCCGGGCAAGAGATTGCTTTCTGTCGATAGAAGTTTAGCCGAAACTGGAAGAATTTTTCATTCGAGAGACCCTAAGGAAATAGTAGAATACGTTCTTGACAATTGGAACAAACGAAAAGAACCAGATTTTGAAAGAGCTAAGAAAGTAAAGAAGGAAGTGGTTGCAAAGATAAAAGAGGTGATAGACAATCATAGAGAAAATTAAGAAATCTTTAGAAATGTTAGAAAATTACGTAGCAAAAGAAAATTACAGAGGCTGGGACCCTTATGATGCGCTTTGTAGCAAGAGAATACCTAAGAGCTTTCTAAAAAATAAATTGTTTGCGATGCTACTTATACAGCTGAATCTTTATTCTCCTATTAATTTCAGAACAATACTAAAAATAAATAAGGGCACATCAAATAAAGCTTTAGCTCTTTTTTCGAGATCTTATTTTATACTTGGCAACATTTTTCGAGAAACCTCTTATTTAGATAAAGGATTTAGATTGCTTAACGAACTTTTGGCTAATATCAGAGAGTCCTGTAACGCATATTATTTTCCTTATGTTGCACCCAAGCACTCATTGGGTCCAGATATAGAGGATATAATTTGCGTGACCGAGACTATGAAAACTATAAGCTCAGCGTTAAAATATAGAAAAGAAGATGAATTAGAGAATAATATTAAGTTTTTAATAGAGAAACTTCTAAAAAAATTTCTTGTAGAAAAAAGAGACTTCGCTTACTTCAAATACACTCCACATGAAGAGGGAAAAATCGTTTTTAATGTCTCGGCATTGGCTTTGGAATCGTTATCTGAAGTGATGAACCTAAAATTGCATTCTGAATATGATTTGTTTGTATTAATGAACAAAATTGTCAAGTTCTTGATTAAAAACCAGCGAGATGATGGAGCATGGCCTTATTCAATATACACGGAAAAGGGGAAATATTACTGGCAGATAGACTTTCATCAGGGTTTCATAATCGATGGATTAAACTCCATTCTTCCTTATCTTGATGGAAAAGTGAGAACTGAGACTGAAAACGCTCTGAACAAGGCGATAAGGTTCTATATGGAAAAGCAATTTACTAAGGACGGATATTCTTACTATCGATATCCCTTCAAATATCCTATAGACATCCACAACCAAGCTCAGGGCATAATAACGTTTTCAAAACTTTACAAAACCAGAGGAGAAGAAAAATATTTAGACTTTGCTAAAAAGATAGCTTTGTGGACGATAAAAAACATGCAAAGTCCAGAGGGATATTTCTATGCTCATAAATGGCCATTTTTCGTAAACAAAATACCATACATGAGGTGGGGGCAAGCATGGATGATGTTGGCATTGGCAACTCTCTTAGAGGTGCTAAGAGAATGAAAATTCTAATGGTAGGTCCCTTTGAAGAGATTGGTGGTGTTGCAACACATACGAGATATCTTTCCGGAAAAATTAGAGATTTGGGTCACGATGTCGAAGTTTATAGCACTTCTCCCAAACGGAGGTATCCAAGCGTTATCTCCAAGTTTATCAAGTTATATAAAAAAACTATTGGACTTGGAATAAAATTGATTCTTCGAGGTAATAAATATGATATAGTCCACGTGCAGGCTTCTGGGCCAATTGGTGGTTTTTTGCCCGCTATTGTTGCTGCTATGTTAAGAAAGATAGTAAATTTGAGTTTGTTAGTAACTTTTCATTACTCCAATTACGAGATGTTTATTAGAAAGAGAAAAAGACTTGTTAAATTCGTGTTAGGCAGTTCTGATATCTTCATCACCGTTTCAAAAGGACAAAGTTCAATTATTAAAAATATTGTTAAAAATGAGCTTTTGTTAAATAAGGTGTTAGTGGTTCCGAATGGATTCGATAGTTCCAAACTTCCATTT
>JAWBOR010000099.1:0-6967 GCA_038826015.1 Bathyarchaeia archaeon | reverse complement strand
CCATACAATTCGTGCCAAAGAAATCGCAGCATTGATTTTGCCATCCTTGACACGTTCTTCCAGAAAACTCAGATTAATGTTATCAACTAAGCATTCCCGAACGTTGTTACCGCAAATAGGACATTTCGTCTGCGATGCGGTCATCTATCCCACTCGTCCCATCTATTCTTTAGAAGGCTCTTCTTCGCCATTACACGTCACGTGAAGGAAAATCAGCTCGTTCCACACTACGAATATTGTATCGTTGAACTTCATGGCTATCCATGGTTCTTTCATGTCGTCAAGGTTTGTTAACAACTTGGCAAATTCTTCTGGTTTAAGAATGACCACTGGCTTGTGTTTGCTTAGGTCTGGTGTAGCATCTACTTCAACAAGTTTCTTGGAGAGAAGAGGCATGACACTTCTGCACGCGGTCATTTGTCAATACTCCTATATGCTTGTATGACTATATGCTCAAGCTTTATAAGTTTTGCGTTTATACACTTGTATGGTTATGTGCGATGCCCAAACGCCAAAACACACGCAGAACCACAATAGTTGTAGACGACCAGCTCTGGAAACGACTTCTCTCCTATGTGGTTAGAAAGCATGGAACCGCCAAAAAAGCGAGTATTGAAGTAGAACAAGCCATAAAAGAATATTTGGACAGACAAGAAAAACAACCAAAATAAAGCCTCCAGATATCAAAAATATATCAAATAAACTCTTTTCGGGTGAAACAAGTTAAAACGATATCTATTTGATATATTTGAGTTTAAATTCTTGCTTACTTTGAATTGGGTTCTATGGGTCTAAGTGCCACCTTTTTAAGCTTGATTTTTCCCTTGTTTTGATTAATTTGGTCATTTTCTCTTTCTACAGCGTGTAGCTTCCTGTGTACGCTTGGCTAGGAGACTAAGAAAAGCGAGATATTCTAGAGCTTTAAATGGGTCTTTTTGTTCGATTTCAGCATGAGCCTTTGGGTTTCGTATACCTAGTACAGAGCCCATAAATAAGTGCATGAATCCCATTTGCTCGTCTATGTCTTCCCTACTACGCAGTTTATTCAATTGAAGAACGGGCTTTCTTGTTATCTGATTTGTTCTCTCGTTCCATTTGATGCTAAACACTTTTCCCATGAGGTCTGTACCATCAATTAATTTTTCACCGGACTCTCTTTTGACATAGTTAATGAGTGCTTTGCATGCATCAAAGATTGCTTGAGCATAGTGACCATCTTTAAACAATCCTTCGCTAGCTTTCCTTATGACGGAGTGCAATTGAAGTGAATCAAAAACCTCGTTAGGGTTCACTTTGTAAGTTCTTTCTGCCCAAGCAAAAATATCATCAATCATCGCCAATTCAAACGTGGAAAGCGTATATCCACTGCCGATTTCTGTTTCAATCTCTTCATGTGATGTCTCTATGTCGAAAGAAAAATAGGTACTTTGATTTAAAAACTGCTCCCACAGTTGTTGTTTTTTCTCTTCTAGAAGTCTAGTTAATGTATGTTTCCTACGAACCAGACTATTCAGAGCTTCATTATATTTTGTGGCAAACCACATAAGAGGAATGATTTCATCAATATGCAATTTGTTAAGCTGCACTGCTGAGAGAAACTCGATTATTTTTTCTCCTACGTTTGGAACAATCCCTAATTCGAAAGCTGAGCCAGAGTATAAAGCAAACCTGTAAGCCTTATTTGACCAATTGTTTTCAACTTCTTTCATTAAGTAGTTCGATAATGTGGTTCTTATTTCCCCATCAGTCTTAACTGCGTTAGAAAGGGACAGCCCAAGAACTGTTACATAAAATATCTCCGGACTATTGAACAAAGAAAATTTTCCCTTTTCTTTTTTATCAAGTGCCAGAAGCCTTTCTTTGATTTTAGCATGCATCTCTTCAACTTTTAACTCGTCTTTTAAAAGAGTCAAAATAGCTGTATAGAGGGCTGCCGCTCCTATGTTTCTCTCTTCAACTAAGAAATCAGGAGAACGAGACCATCTGTCAAGATATTCTGAGATTTCCCGTAGTGTTATTTCATCCCTACTCTTATGGTTTAAGAGGACCAGACCAACCCATGCATTATCGAAAGGACTTCCCCATAAAACATTAGGATTCTTTCGTTGCATTAGTCTACTATGAATCTCTTTATGGTTTTCTAAAATTCTCATAAGAACCACGCTTTATCTATCAGTTTTCCGTTTGTTATGATGGAATTCCACTGTTCTACAGATTCCAGACCGCTAACAAGTCTAGCAATCAGATAGGAATAATTTATCGTGACAGGTATAGTTCTCGCGTTAAATCCACGCCAGTTGACGTAAGAAAAACAATAAATTTGTTCTACTAATCTAGGAAATTCCTTGAAATCAATTGTAGATTCTTTGTCCAAAGTTACTTCCAATACACCTGGTGTACCGATGTAAGGGCGTCTGTAGACTTGTTTCCTGCCATCAGTTACTAAAAGAGCTTGACGTGAACTCAGTCGTGCCATTAAACCACTAAATGGAACATAAGTAAAATCTGATGAGTCAAAAATTCTGTAGCTAGAGTAACTATTTAGATGCAAAAGAGCATATTTGATGTCGACCCCAAGACTCTCGATGGCACTTTTGACCGCTTTTATTTCTTTTCTGCCAGTCCTTTTGTGGAAGTGAAAAACCAAGGTCGTTGGATTTTCTTCTTTCTTTTGGTATTCTTCTATTGCTTCGCAAACTAGATTTTCAATACCCCTCTCATATTCTTCCCATGTAGTTACTGGAGATTTGGAATAGGATAAAATAAAATCTCCATTATGTTTGAAAATTGTGGTAAATCCGACAATGACTTTTTTTGTTCTATCCATAGCCCTACTCATTCCAAGAACGATTTCAGGTCTATCCTTTGCTGATATTACCCATGGTGTACCCCCTACTTTCGCATAAGTTGATAGGGCAATGTTTGCCAGAATCCATTGAAGTTGGTCGTTTGGTGTAGATATTTTTTCAGACCGAATTACTTGACAAGGAATTCCATTGCCTAAAAGTGTAGTTTTGATAAGGGAATAGATAGAATTGCTACGCACTGTACTATCTATGATTACGTAAACCATATCATAGTCTTGTCTGGCAACTTTGTTCAACGTTTCTTTGTAAGAATCCATATCTTGCTTAACGCCAAATTTATCGGTCTTTTTAATATCCGCTCGAAACCATGTCCTGAATCCAGCATATACGCCTATACCCTCTCTAAACGCCTGGATAAATTTCTCTAAATATGTTTCAACAGAAAGAGGATATATAGCAGCAAGGTTAATCTCGTTTTTTGGAAAAATATCTTTGTCATAAGGTCCATATCGAGAAATGCCTGTATAAGTACTTTTACTGACTGCAGTTTGTAGAGCATAATTAAACCTAAGTAAAGGACTTTCTAGTAGACTTGCATACAAAGAAAAATTGTTGCTCATTTATTAAACTCCTATCACAATGTTAACTGGTTCCTGTGCCAATCTAACAAAACTTCCTGTTGGCAATTCAAATTTTTCTCCTACTTTGCGAATGATGTTCAATATGTTCTCATGACGAACTTTAGATGCTTCACTGTTTCTTCGTCCAAGTGGAGTTAGGTCACCTGTCTTGACCCTTATTTCTCTAATTGTTTCTCTTGCGATTTCATCGCCATACTTCCCTGCAATAAAATTTCTTACAATGTAATAGGAGGATGGTTGCCCCTCGCATTCAAGTCTAAATCGTTGGTCAATAATTAGACCGAAAACTAATCTGTTTTCTATCGGATGTCTTAAGAAGACTGTTCGAAATTCACATCCTCTAAGAAGCACTACTTCCGAAACCGACAAAACAATCGGGTTCTTAGTGTCAAAAGCTTGAGTGACAGGTCTATATCTTTCAATCTTGTAGAATAAGGAATTTAGCCTCTCACAAAACGCGTCTGAAATGATTCGACAAGTAGTCTTGGGAATGTTTGAGGCATTAATTTGTACATCTTTAAACCCAATCTTCCTTAAATCTGAAAGGTCTTTGCCGTAGCCATAGACCTTGTTGCCATCAGCATAGATAAAACTCGAAGCCCGTCCTCTTAATTCTTTCAAGAAGGGATATTTGCTTCTATCATCTTCAACCAAAGACAGCACTTCATTTTCAAGACTAACAACAAAAAGATTAGCAAAGATACCCGCGGGCATTTTCATGCACCCCCATCTGACACTATATTTTGAACATTTATATATCAATTTAAAGTTTTCAATTTTAGTTCTGATAGACCGAAAAATTCCATTAGGCTTCTTGTTTTGGCTGGTTCGTTATGTTCGATTAAGCATAAAACCTAAAAGAAGATGTCTTCAATAGAAACTATGTGAATGAAATGTCGGAAGAAACTTTACCGATTTCAGAAAAATTGAAAGTTATAAGGAGCACAACTGTTTACAAGTCAGAAAGATGGTGGTCGGCTGTCGCTTTAGTTGAATCTTTTGGACGAAAGCAAATAGCTGTGTATTTATGGATGAAAAAAGAGGGGCAATGGAAAAGAAAGCAAAAGCTAGTCATCCATAACATGGGAGAATGGCTACAGATAAAAGAAACAATCGAAAAAATGTTGCCAGAATTAAAATAACATCAATACTCATCAATGACATTCAATGTACATATAACAATCACTGAGAGCTAGAATCAGTTAGAAAGGTTTCGAAGGAATTCTTCATTTCAACATGGTATTCTACCTTGAACAGGGAGATGTTAATTGGAAAGAATCTTACGTTGTTTGAAAGAAGAACTTATCTATATGGTCATATGTACTTCCTTTTTATGAAGAAGAATACTCTATTGTATCTTGACAGTGATTTAGTGGAAAGGGCGAAGAAGGAGAACATTAACATTTCAAGGCTTACTGAAGAGGCATTGAAACAAGCTTTGCAGATAGGAAGACCAAGAACTGCCAAAGAACATTTGCGAAAATTGTTGGCTGAAGTGGAAAACGAAAGTTCCTTTTATGGAGAAACGTATCTTCTGCCTTTCAAAATACAATCTTTAAAATTGACTAGGGTTGGACCATTCGACAACTTTGAAGCACAGTTCAGCAGAAACTCGATAAACCTGATTCATGGTCTGTGCGGAAGTGGCAAATCAACCATAATAAGGTCTATTTTATACGCTTTTGGCATTAGACACAAGTATTTTACAGAAAGAGTAATCGGCGAAGGCACAATAACAGTGAAACTGTTCTCACGGCAAGATTTCATAAATGTAACGGGTATGAAAAGCGGTCAAAATGCTTTAAGAGGCTATCAATGCCTCGTAGCGGATGATTCGCTAGAAAGAATTCGGAAAGACATTATTGCTCCGCTTTTCGCAGAACTAAAGCTTCTCGAAACCCAAATCATATTAACGGCTTCACCGCTAATTGACACATCCAAACTTCCAAATGACATACAAATCATTACTACTAATCAATACTAGCAACTATACATGCAGTTACGAGAATTTAGACTAAATTAAGAAGCATTTGAAAATGGCACAAAACTACAAGGTGAAGAAAATTAAGAATAACATTTTAACGCAGAGTATTTATAAATAGATAGATTCTCGGTTTTACGCCTAGTTTTGCCGCTACTTACTTTTCTCGGCAGGTTTAGGCAATCGTCCTCTGTTGACTGTTTGATACATCTGCTTTCTGATTTCAAGGAAAGCGATAATCTCATCTGGTTTACCAAAATCAATCATTCTGTAGAATAACGAAAGTCCTACTCTAAAAGCCTTTTCAGCATCGGTTACGTCTACGATTTGTTCTTGTTTCTTTGTTTCTTGATGAAGAACTTTGTTTCTTTGGTTTCTTAATTCTTGCAATTGTTCTCTGAGCCCTTCGCTTATCATTCCCCTTAAATACAATTCGTCAATCTTTATTTGAATAGTCCAATTTCTTTCATAATTTGTGGGGGGACCACAGCAATAATCCCATTTTCTTTTACTTACTGCTTGCGGTTCTTGGGGGAAGACTTCATTAACCATTTTGGTCCACATCATGTTTATCGAGGACTCGATAAACAGCCAACTGTGGATAAATGACAAGAAATAGTTGCCATGGAAGTTGTAGTATGCTCCGTATCCCAATAATTGATAATAATTATTGTCTTTGAAGTATTCACTTTGTTTAATTTTGCTCCAAAGTGCCCAAATTGCTATGATAATCTCGGCAAATTTCTCCATTCTAATCTTTACTGGCTCTAATCCATAACCTCTATGATGAGCCTTTGAGGACACAAGAGCTTCAATTTCTTTTCCGAGGGCTTTAATCTTTAAAATAAGGTCTGACACAGATACAAAATCGAATGGAATAAAAATAATGTTGAAGAGTGCCATCGCATTGTTGAAGAAATCCAAGACATCTTGTTGCGGGGTACCCTTCTTGAAACCAACATATAGATAACTGTTTTCAAATCTTACCTCATTGTCAAGCATAAGAGTGGTAAAACCAGTGGAATATTCTTCACCCTCAAATTCATCAACAAGAATAATTGGGGGCGACAATTTTATTGCTGTTTTGCCTATTGTAGCTCTAAATGCCACCATTTTACCAATGTGCTCTCTCTTCAGTTCTTTAATAAATTGAACATCCGAAGGGACCTTGTATTCCTTTTTCAACTTTTCAAGGAACTCATCAGAGTTCTCCATTGTTGATATCATCTCGTTCTTGACTTTAACTTATTAATATGCTGACTAGATTTAATTGACTTTCTTGGTTTATGTACAGTCTAATAAACCCGCTTAAATTTCTAATCAGATTGGACGATAAAAGGTCTCTCAAGCTACTCATACTTTTGAACGAAGAACAACAAGAAGAAAAAGGCGTGAAAAAATGACAGTTTTAAACGCCCGAACAAAACCACAAATCGTTCACTTTGTGAAGTCAATTTTCTGCTTTCTACGCACAAAACGAGTGTAAATTAAGCGAATTTAACATTTCAAAGATGTTTAAAGGGTTAACTTTACGCTGT
>JAWBOR010000098.1:0-6989 GCA_038826015.1 Bathyarchaeia archaeon | reverse complement strand
TTGCCTCACCTCCTCTTCATCCATCGCTGTCAAATCTCTGCCCTTATACAAAATATTACCCCCAACAATTCTCCCACCACTAGGCAAGATCCGCACGACAGACAAAGCGATCGTCGTCTTACCACATCCTGACTCTCCTGCTAATCCCATAGCTTCAGCTTTTTCCAAGCTGAAGCTCACACCATCAACGGCCTTTACATAACCCCTAAGAGTAGTATAATAAGTCTTCAAATCTTTGACTTCAAGCAGAGGCAAACAACCGCGCTCCTACTAATCTCATTTAACGTTTAAAAAGACAATATTTAACCTTTTGGGATTCCTTAACATGCCGTCAAACAAGGCATGTTCAAAAATCTTATAAAGCTGCAGAAATCAAAGTTCTAGAGGCTTTTACCATGAAGTACCGCTGGATCCGTAAACAAGTCGACCTCGCACAAATTGAAAACGCAGCAAGAAACTTTTTGCAACAACATAAATTCACAACAGCATCTTACAAAAACTGCGACCAAAGGAAGATCATCGGAGTTCTAAAAGACAAAGAAGAAAGGAAAAAGGTAGCTGTAACAATAACAGGCAGTCCACAAGACTTCATAGTTGACTTTTCCGCTGGCGAGTCGGCTCAGCTTATAGCAAAATTTGCCTCTTTGATCACTTTCTTCGGTGGAGGCGCATTTGGACTTAAAAGTCTTAAAGAAAAAGAGTTCTACCAGAAGCTTGAGGATAAATTCTGGAATTATCTAGAAGAACTCATTGAGAAACAAAGCCGTAAATGATTATCGCCTAACCCTAAGTTTAGGATTCAGCACATCATCTAGGGCAAATCCAAGCAATATGAATGCAACCGCCAAAACTGAAATGAGTAAACCTGGAGGGATTATCCACCACCAAGCAGTAAGCGCTCCTGCATCAGTAGCCTCACGTAACATTCGACCCCAAGACATTCGATTAGGGTCGAAGAAACCCAACCAACTCAATGCTGCCTCAGCAGTAACCGCTCCAGGAACGGAACTAGCTAATGAGATGTAAACAAGAGCCATAACATTTGGCAGTATATGACTGATTATTATGTGAGAAGTTGAAGCCCCGGCAGCTTTAGCGGCCTCAACAAAAGGTCTTTCCTTGAGAGAGAGAGTCTGCGACCGCACGACTCTAGCAAAGCCATTCCAACCTAACAAACCCATAAAAAGTATCAAGTTCTCTAGTCGAGCACCTAAAACTGCAACCAGAACTATTAAAAATGGAAGACCGGGGAGGACTAAAAGCAAATCATTGATTCTCATAACCAATTGATCAACTGCTCCGCCTATATACCCAGAGGCAACACCTACCAATAGTCCTATAACTACACTCATCACCGAAACCAGCAACCCTACATACAGAGATATTCTTGTACCGTAGACCAATTGACTGAAAAGGTCTCGTCCCATATGGTCACTGCCCAAAAGTCCCCAAGCAGTTCCAAGTGTATCAAAGCTGAGATCATCAATATACACCGTTGTTGATGCAGAATCAGTCGTAACGCTCGTATCATTCATGTATACTTCAACTCCGTACAAGTACAATCCGGGAGTTTGCGTGAATGTTAGGGTCACAGGATTGTTCGGAGGTGTAAATCTTGGTTCAACTTGTCCAAGTTGAGTGGCCTTAGAATCTATATATGAGGACGTGGACTGCCAGCTTCCTTCAAGCTGAGGATACACCCAGCCTTTCGGTTCATCAAAACTTCTAACCCACAAAGTGAAACTCGGACCGTCTTCGGGTTGAATAAAAACTCGAACTAACACTGGGACTTTTAACTTTCCTTCCGGCGTCAGCGTTCCGTTCACCATGACTTCGATATTACCTGTGAATCTTCGAGGAGGCCCACTATAATTATAATAAGTGGCGCTGTATAAGGTTGCAACCTTTGTTGCGTTAGGAAAGACCTCTCGAGAATACTCTATGGCTATTGAACCATTGATTGGTTCGTGCCTAAACCAGCCCACTTTTTTTTCAGCTGGATAGCCTAATTCCGAAGGGATGCAATTAAAACCTTCATCACCTATGAAAGTAAATTGGCCATCAGAGCCCCATTCTTTCAGTTTGGGAAGACCAGGGTTGCTAATAAACGCGGCATTCTCACTTAAATCAGGATTGCCACCTAAAAAGGATGGGACATATCTAAGCCATGAGGGGGCAGCACGGTCGCCAGCCAAAGCGAGATGAGGATTGTTTGGATTTTGACCCAGTGGAGTGTAAGGGGTTATAAAAGGTGCAAGTAAAGCAACCAATATAAACCCTATAATAAGGGTTAATCCTAGTGCTCCTTGCCATGACTTAAGCAGTTTTTTGATGAATGCGCCAAGTCTTTTTAAGCGAAAAGTCATTAAACTTGTCGTTTCAGACATAGATATCACCCATACCTAATTCTAGGATCGAGAACACCGTATAGCAAATCAGCGATTATATTAGCTACAATCACGCAGATAGATATGACATAGAATATGGCCATTAACACTATCAAATCTCGTGTATTTATAGCGAAGAACGTCCATCCCCCAACTCCAGGATACGTGTATACAGTTTCGGTTATTATTGCCCCGGATAATACGAATCCAAAGGCCATAGCAGCACTTGTAATTATAGGAAGGGAAGCGTTTTTTAATGCGTGCTTTATTAAGATTGCGGTCTCACTAACACCTTTTGCCCTAGCTGTTAAGATATAATCCTCAGTTATGGTTTCTAACATTGCAGCTCTTGTTAAAAGCAGCCATCCACCAAAGTTAAAGAGAACCAATGTTAACATAGGAAGAAACATATGTCTTAAATATCCACCAACTAATGTAAAAAGCTCATTAAACGCTATCAAACATTGTATGTTAAAGGCATACCCTTGAAAAGAATATTCAATCCCAAAGGGTTTAGGTCCGTGACCTCCAGCCCACTCTCTTGGAAAGGCACCAGCGTTGGGGAACCATCCCAAGTTTGTATAAAATATGAAGAGGAAGACCATTCCTATCCAAAAAGTTGGAAGTGCTCCAGTAATTAGCGAGCTGAGGACTGCTCCTGTGTCAAAGGCGCTTCCTCTTCTTTGAATTGCTAAGATTCCCAATAACACGCCCACTATTATTGAGACAACAGTGGATCCACCGAGAAGAAGAACGGTGTATGGAATTTTCTCAGCCATAACTTCTGAAACTGGCCTCTTATCAATTATCGCTGTTCCAAAATTAAATGAAAGAAGATTTCGTACATACTTCGCAAATTGTAGCGGAAGAGGATCAGCGAATCCCCACCTTTCACGAAGGAGCTGCTCCTGTCTCATTCTTTCCTCTTGCCCTAAACCTTTTTCAAAAGCTTGCATTAGAAATTCAGTTGGATCGCCAGGCATAGCCTTAAAAATTAGGAAATTTACTCCAATAACCGCTATAATCAGGATAAAAGAGTAAATCAATCGTTTTGCAATAAACGATCGAAGACCCATATTTTTCCCCAAACATAATACAAAAAAATGGGTTCTTAAGCTTTTGCCTCTTATTGATATTCCTTATAACCTTAAAGAATAGGTAAAATTTGAGCGCTCTAAAGCCTTAAATATGTGGCAAAAAGATAAAAAATGGAAAAATCTAAGGGGTACAAATATGCTAAGAAAAAAAGCAAGTTTGGCTTTTAGACTTTCACTTATCGGTTCCATTTTAATTTTCATAAACGGTATATGGATATTTCAGAACGCAGGACCAATAGTATTAACCACTGACTCTAGTCTGACGACAGTAGATGCAGTTAATAAGGCTTCAGCTTTTTGGGGTAGAATATCTTTAGGTAATAAAGGAATGGTTGAAGGCTTATGGACACCATTTTGGCTTCTATTTACAATCGCATTATTTTGTTGTACCATCGAAATATATCGAAAGCCGAGAAGACATAAAAATCTTGGATTTCTAATAGTTATATTCTCACTCTTTGGTCTTCCGATAGGAGGAGGATTTTTAATTGGTTCACTCTTGGCTTTTATTGGTGGAATGTTAGCGTTAGAATGGCCTAAACCTTTTGGAGAGACATTTATTGGAAGAACAGTTAGAGCCGCGCGATTAGACTCGAAACTGGCTACAGAATTATTCAATGATCCAAAAGCCATAAGAAGTGGGATACAAGTGCTGGTTTTGACGAGCGTTCTTATGGGATTGGGAAACGCAATTTACGTATTAAATGCCAACATAATTGAAACGCAACCCACCGCTGCTTATGATATACTTTTCCTCGGGAAATTGAACATGGATACAATTACGATAGCGAATGCTTTTTCCTTTATCGGAATCATATTTCTAAGATGGCTTATACTATCAACAATTCTCTACATAATAGTAGCGAAGCTTAAATGCCGCACAGTAGACTTTAGCAAATTATCCTGTGTCACAGCATTCGCGTTTGTACCTTTATGCCTTCAGTTGCTTCTGCCGATTTTAGTTCCAAGTAAGCCATACTTAGTTAATTGGTCTCTCACAATTAATCTATTATCCACATTTTGGGTTGCTATCGCAGTTGTGGTTCTAATTAGGGGCATGACCGGAGTTACAACAGGAGAAGCCTTAGGCGTCACCATTTTTGCAGGAGTACTATACTGGGTTATAGATAACTTTTTGATTGCTTCAAATTCATTGATATCAGTGCCCGGGGTAAATGTTAAGTTTAACCCTGCTTCCTCGAACACAATAATTTTGTTTATGTCGATCGCTATACTTTTAGCCATTCTGCTAGGAGCATTTGCAACAGAAAAGAAATAAGTCGAGTACTAGGCTTTCTCACCGCTTTGTTTAAGTTTATTCTTTTCTTTAGATAATATCCAATCTTTATACCCAGAGACAACGCCCCAGAGGATAATTATGCAGATTGTCGCTAAAACGCGGATGTCTGTTGGGAGGTTGATAATAAGCCATATAACGATGAGGGGCCCAACAATTATTAAAAATACTGAAACAATTATAATCCACAACCATTTTTCAAATATAATTGACATTTTTCGTCCCGTAACAATAGAATCTTAGAAAGATATTTATGTTTTTGCAAGTTATTTTGCGTGAATGATCAGGAATCCAAAATTCAAATAAGCTAATACTCAGGTAACTTGGTTTTATGTTCAACATTTAGCTGCTTTCTTTAAGTTAAAGATGATTGCAGAAAGGGCAATGAACAACGCCAAAAATGCGCGAGGTGAAAGCTCGGGGATTAGCTGCACTTGGCTTTGTGGATGACTGTAGGTTAGGTAGACATAGATGGATTCGTCATCTTCCCACATTGATATGTTTGATGGAAGTTCTCCATCTATTAAAATAGTAAAATTATCTTGCCAAAAATCACTCAAAAGTCTTTTTGGAATCGTTAATCTACAGAAGCCAAAGGTATGATTAGCGTCTCCAAAGGTAAAGTTTACAGTTCTTTCGTCAGGGAGAAAATGGAAAATGTGCTCGGTAGAGTTGGTTATCGCAGCTATGAAGTACTCTTCATTCTGCCAAATAATACTATGGTTTAAAAAAGTTCCTGCAAGCGGATGATAGTCTATGTTAAAATTGCCGATCGAGTAAGGTTTGTCGTTAATACCGTCGGAATCAACGTCTGTGATAGTATCATCACTCCAATAATTTCCCCCGACATATTGGCTGAGGTTCCAATCATTAAGCGAAGCATAATCGATATCTGTTTGAGAGGTATTGTTTATAAAATTATTATTGTAAACAAGGTTTCCATTACTTTTCTGAAAACAGATGCCTTTGGCGTTTGTTAAGAAAACATTTTCACAGAAAACATTATAATTGGATGAACTTGCCAATACTCCATATCTAGTATTATTTATGATTTCATTTCTATAAAACTTGTTGCGCAACGTATTTGAGAGCATAATGCCATCCCCATTGTGGATGATTTTGTTTTTACATATACAATTTTCTACGCTTCGCGGGTCAAAGAGGCTTGAGTATGAAAGCATAATTCCTTGTCTATTATTCATAAAGTTGTTTTCACTAACATTGTTGTAAGAGGAAAGGTCTAGTAAGATGCCTATATCATTGTCATAAAAGTTGCTTTGGGTGATAATGCTGTGATTAGATGCCACCATGTGAATCCCACGAAGATTATTGTTGGAGGTAACGTCTTGGATTATTATGGAATCTGAATATGCCACAAGTACTCCTTGAGAATTATTGGAAATATTCAAGTCTTTGATAGTGATGTCACTAGAGTTTACTATTGCCAAGTAACCAGCATTTACAGGGACACTAATATTTCTTTGGTTAACCAAATAGTATATAGGTTTTCCTTCAATAAGATTTGAGGTATCGATATCGTGTAAAAAGTGTTCGAGGGGCAATCCCCAAACTTCAAAGTTAAAACGATTGTTCGTTATGTTGTTATTCCTCAAAGTTATGTTAGAGGAATCCCAAAAGATAACACCGTATCTATTGCCAAAGATTGTATTATTTAAAATCTGATTATGCTGACCCTGGCTTATATAAATGCCAGCAAAGCCTTCAGTTGCTTTTCCTTCTATTTGAAAACCTGCAAAAATCACATCGCTCGCATAAATACTTACTACATTAGAGCCTCCAGGGCTCTTAATTACCGTAGAGGCAGTTTCACTTCCATAGATTTTCAGAGGTTTAGTTATTCTTAAACATTCGTTATATGTCCCATTTCTTACTAAAATTATAGCTTCCTCTGGAGCATCGTCTATTGCAGCCTGAATAGTGGTATAATTGTCAGGGACTATTATTAAAGGCTGAGTTGTGTAGTGATGAAGATTTATTTTTACGGATTTTGCTGCAAGTTTATTATCCAAAGCTATTAAGAAAAAACCAGAAAAAATTAGTAGAAACATAAACATCTGCCAATTTTTCATCTTATACGCTCCAGACATCCATATGACATCCTTTTCTTGCATACTCTTATGTTTTTCTGACTTCAGTAATGCCACTACATAAAATTGGTTTACGATTCATTTCATCATCGTTATTGCT
>JAWBOR010000097.1:0-7005 GCA_038826015.1 Bathyarchaeia archaeon | reverse complement strand
ACGATGCCGCTCCAAGGAAAGCAGTACCATGTGCGCCCGTTGGCTGACCCGGCCAACTTCTTGGCGACGCATGCGTTGGAGTTCCTGAAGTTCTTCTGGGGTTGGTTGTCTGGCGTAGATCATCGCACACCTCCACCTACCAGCATACCAACTTCTTGTAAAAGTGCAATAGACTTTCTGCTACTTACTTAAACGACAGCGTAACGAGTGTGGGATTGGACTTGGTAGTGCTCGGATTGACAGCAGCCTCTGTTTATTTTAGATCCCAGGCTCCTTCAGAAGCAAGAAGTGCTTTAGAAAAAGCTGGGGAGTATATACCACAGATCACATTAGGATTATACATAATAAAGGATATGTATACCCAGGTTCGTGAAATGAATAAAATTGAGGCATTAAGGGGCCAACTGGCTCATTGGTCAAGCGATAAATAATTTGACCTACCCACAGCTGAGTAGCTTCTTTATTAAATTCCTTTAGGCATAACTTCGTCTAACCACAGCTATCCCGCCCTTGCACCATTCCTTTTCGCGCGCCTTTTAGGGGTTGGGTGGTTTATAGAGCAATTGTTTCTTGAATGCAAGCTTTACTAAATAAGTTCGTGCTATTACGATTTACAATTTAATATCTAACATGAATACCTGCTTTAACGAAACCTAACATCTTATTGACAGATGTTAGGGATAGTATTTATAATCCTAACAAAAATAGCTCTGATGTAAGGGTATGAAAATCGGAAGACTTGTCCAACAACCAGCCGGATATAAAGCATTCATTCCGAATAAGTTCCCGCCGGAAAAGCCGATTATCCTAAGCCAAAGGACCCAACAGCTTCACGCAAAAGCAGTTTTGATGTTGGGGAAGCTAGACGGGATAACACAATTACTTCCCGACCTTGACTTCTTTATTTTGATGTACATTACTAAAGAAGCTACACGATCAAGCGAGATCGAGGGCACGCGGGCAACAATTGTCGACGTGATAAAAAGTGAAGCCGAAATAGAACACCGTTTGCCGCAAGACATAGAGCGGATCCTTCGCTATATTAAAGCTATGGAATACGGCCTTGAAAGGCTTGAAACGCTACCTCTATCTTTACGATTTATTCGAGAAATCCATAAAGTGCTTCTTGAAGAAACCGCAGATGCTCCGGGCAGAACACCGGGGGAGTTTCGAACGTCACAAAACTGGATCGGAGGCGGCTCTCCAAACACAGCTCGCTTTGTGCCGCCACCTCCTCACGAAATGCCGAGGTGCTTAGATGATTTTGAAAAATTTCTTTATTCGGAGAATTTATATCCACCCCTTATCAAAGCAGCATTAGCTCATGCCCAGTTTGAAACAATACATCCCTTCTTAGATGGCAACGGCAGAACAGGCCGTTTGTTGACAACTTTCTACTTGTGCAAACTCGGTATTTTGGAGCGTCCGGTATTATATCTTTCTGAGTACTTTCTTAAAAACCGCGAGACATATTACGATGCATTGGACGAATACCACTCTGATAGGGGAGACGTGTCTACCTGGCTTGACTTCTTTCTAGACGGGGTGGCAATTATAGCTAAGGCAGCAATCGACACTTCGAGAAAAATCAACACTCTAAGGAGTCGTGATATTGCGAAAATTCAAACACTTGGAAGACGGGCAAGAACTGGAATGACTGTCCTTGAAAATCTGTACAAATTGCCGATTGTCAGTGTCCGTAAAATTGAAGAATGGACAGGGCTGTCACGCCCACAAGCTAATGAGCTGGTGAAAAAACTTGTAGAAATAGGCATATTAGTACAAAAAGACAAAGAGGTCGAATACGGTCGTGAATTCTGGCATAAGGACTATCTTAGTTTGTTCATAAGCAAGGAAGAGGCGAACGAGTTAATAGATTGATAATAACTTCTATAAGAAATTCGACTTTCTCGCTACGAAGCTTCTAAAATTCTAAGTTATATTCGTCTAACCACAGCATATCCCGACCATACTTACCCGTCCGCTCGCGCGCGCCTTTTAAGAATGGGGTGGAGTTGTTGTAATTAGACGAACTTGTAATAAAGAATTGGATTTGAAAAAAACTTGCTGAAAATGGAGGTGTTTAGAACGGAATGTCGGCCGGCTCCTCATCAGGGGAGTATTCTTCGTTTTCGAAACCAGAGAAGTCGTTGCCAAGATTTTCGATCTTAATTTTCATATCTCGAATATTATTCCACCCTTGTTCTTCATTGACATCCAGCTCATTAGCCACATATCTTGCGACGAGTGGCTTTGTAGAACCTATATTGTCTTTTGCTTCGTTCTCGAAAATCGCATAATCCTGGAAATTTTGTCTCAAAATGGTTTCGAAATCAGACCCAAAAACTGAAAAGTTATTTTCTATTAACCATTCATCAGAGGACAAATAATATTGGACAGACTCGGGATTGAGAATCCCCAACGTCGCGAGAACATCTTTTCGTTTTGTTCCTGAAGTGTCATTCTTGGAATCGTTGTCGAATATCAAGTAAACTGGTATGTCAAAAGCAGAAAAGAATCTCCACCATTTCGCCAAATTCCCTTTTCCCATAACTGGAACAATTGCAATTCCACTCTTTTCGAAATCCAGACCAATTTTCTCAAAATAAATGGGTAGCGATAATTGCTCAGTTTGACCTTCAACCAGAATTACTTTCTTAGCAAAAAAACCGGATAGTATCTCCTGCGTTGCATTCGATGAATAAAAGGGAAGTATAGATTTTTCGTCGGTCTTGGCCCCATGTTTAATGCAAAAATCAGCAAGTTGCTTCGCAGATAATTGTTTCACTTGGGTTGCACCATCCTCCTTGCTGACTAAGACAAGTCCAGGAAGACCTAAAATGTCAACAAAGGCAGGGCTATGAGTCGTAATAACTATTTGAAGACCATCTGCAGCCATTTCCCTTATTCGCTTACCCAACCAAAGTTGAGCAAGAGGGTGTAAGTGCGCCTCTGGCTCCTCAATGACTAAAACAATTCCTCCAAAGAATGCTTTTGCATACGCATGTGCAAAAGCAATCGCCAACAATTGCTCCTGTCCAGTGCCAAGTTCATCAAAAGTGCGTGTCTGGTTATTTTCGTTGGGAAGGACCCTTAGCGAATGAAAGAAGTTGCTTGGGTCATAAGCGGAAAAGTCGATACCAAGGCGATAAGTCATTCCCTGAAGCATTTCATCGAAGTATCCCTGTAGCTCGGTCTGAAACCCTGCAAATTCGGAAACTTCTTCGAAAATTTCTTTTATCTCGAGAAATTTATCTTTGAGCCTTCTTACCCTTTCTCCATCGGCTACCAGTCGGGAGTGAAACCTGTGCATAAGCTTAGCGAGGAGTGTCCATTTTGTTGTATAGCTGAGCTGATAGGAAAGCCTTCTGTCGGCTCCAATTACTATCACCATGCATTGCTCTTTTATTTGATTGCTAACAAATCTCTCCTGGTAAGGATATATCACCTTGTAATCTGGATCATTTGAGGGGTGGTTACATCTCCAGACAATTTTATTAACTTCCCGTTCGTTGGAATCTACGATACCTTTCAAACTGACTTGTTTATTAATTGGGCCATTTTCTGTTGTTCTATTCCAAAAATCGTGGTCGTCTGGTTTTCTGCTTCCCGGCCATTGTTCACCCAAAATGAGTTCAAGTGAGCGGACAATATTTGATTTTCCACAGTTATTTTCTCCAACAAGGATTAACGGCAAATCTTCTGGAAAATCGATTGAAATGCTTTCCGATATCGATCGGTACTTTTCTATTTGGAGCCGTGTTATTCTGCTATGAGTTGTCATTGAAAGCCCTCTACTTTTTAGTGCTTCCTTCTGGAAATATTTGAGAGAAGCGATGATTTTGATATTGAAATTGTTAAACCACTGGATTTTAGCAAATTCAATGAAGTTATAAAACAATCTTTATTAACATCCTTTTAATTAGAACGTAGTTTAACAATCCTTGTTACAGAATTTCCTCTAATTTAGCCTATTCGCAATTTCTTTCTTTGTAATTAGACGAACATAGGTTTATTTGCTATGATGATTGAAGCATGGGGGAAATGACTTTAAGGGAGGCGCTTGAGGAATACCAAAGCGTTTATTTAGCCGCACGAAATTATTCCAAGAAAACCCGGGCAGATTACGGCCATGACGTTTTGGAATTGGTTGAGTTTTTAGATAAGGCAGGAGTAAAGCGAGTGGGGGAGTTGGGGGTGCCGGTGCTTGAGCGGTATCTGGCAGACCTTGATAACCGTGGGGTTGCCGGGTCCACCAGAAAAAAGAAAGTTGTTTCGGTTCGATCGTTTTTGTCGTTTCTTTATCACAATGAATATATCGCTGTGAACCTGGCCAAGCGGATCATTCCACCAAGATCTGAATATCGAAATCCACGGTTTCTTACAGAGAAAGAGTATAAGCGGCTACTCGATGTTTGCTCTCATTCCAAACGTGACTATGCCATAATTCAGCTTCTGTTGCAGACGGGAATGAAGCTATCTGAGCTGACACGACTGAAGATAGATGACCTTGATCTCGCAGACAGCGGTGGATTTGTCAGGATAAGGGGTGGCAGGGGAAAGGAAGACAGAATGCTTCCACTGAATAACAAGGCTTGCCTCGCTCTAAAAGCATATCTATTACAACGAGAGGATTCAGGCAATCCTACACTATTTCTAAATAAGTTCGGACAAGCTTTAGGGGACAGGGGAGTACAGAAAATGATCAGAAAGCACATTGAGAGAGCTAGGCTTGAGAATGCAAGCGTTCACACGCTAAGGCACACTTTCGGGATCCACCAAGCTGTTAAAGGGACAAGTCTAGAGACACTCAAAGAAGTGATGGGACATAAAGATGGTCGTTCGACATCCTTATATCTTTCTATGGCCAAGGAGTCTGTGAGGAAGGAGATTCTTGAGAACGCTTTATAAACAGATCTAAGTTTTAAGATTACAACTAAACGAAGAAGGGTATAATTGGAATAAAAGTTCTATTTAACCTGGCCTCCCCTAGGGTAAAATATCCGAAATATCTTCTAATCATCTTCAGGAAGACTACAGAGCCCAATATGACTTCAAATAAAAACGATACTTTTATATCTATTGAAGATGCAGCTGAGCTTACCGGATATTCGGTAAAGTATATACGTAAGCTTGTAAAGCAAGGACTGATCCAATCTCAAGGTGTCAAGTACCCCATTTAGTACACACTCTTTCTGAGACTTCTTGAAACGAAAGTTTGTCTAAATTTGGTTGGGGAGGTTCTAAGTGATAAGTGGATTCTTTGGTTGTTGTAGTAATTGATTGTTTTGTGGACTCCCTCAACAAACTCTGGTAGTGTTTCAGACCTCTCAAATTCCAGGCCTAAGTCAGTTTTAAAGTTGTCAAAGAAACTCTCCTGATACCCATTCTCCCAAGGGCTGGCTTTGGCACTCATGCTGATTTGGATATTTAGGCTCCCCATAAGCCTGATGTATTCTTTTGAGGTATATTCACTTCCTTGGTCTGTATGGACTATTTGTGGTTTGCCAAAATAAGTTAGGACCTCTTTAAAAGCATCTTGAACTAGCTCAAAGGTGTGTCTTGTGGACATACTCCAACCAACAACCTCTCTTGTAAAAAGGTCAATAAAAGTAGCCAAATAGATTGTCTTGCCATTCCACCTGAGCCTTGTAAAGTCACCTGCATAAACTACTTTTGGGGCAATTGGGCAGGAGCCTTTGATAAGATTGGGATAACCTGAATCAGGTTTGTTTTTGTCCCTCTTTTTGGTCCATCTGGCTTTTCTTTTGAAGGTTTTGATACCATAGAGCTTCATAACCCTCCTCACTCTTTTCTTGCCAATACCAAGGGCAATGGCGATCCTCCTGTGGCCATAACTGGGATTAACTGATAGGCAGGAAAGTATCTGGTCTTTGAGGAGTTCATCTTTGGCTTCTGAGTTTGATTTTAAATACAGGCTTTTCCTGGTCAAACCAAAGAGTGAAGATAATAAAGACTTTGTGGCTGTTTTGACCCTAGCCTGAATTAGCTCAATTAACTGTCTTTTTTTTTGACTTTTGAAGCTCTAGAGTAAGTACCCCAACAATCTCTTTCAAGGTTTGATTCTCCTTTTTTAGCCTTGAGTACTCCATCCAAGAAACCTTGTTTGAAGCTTCCCATCTAAGCCAGCCATAAATAGTTTTGACTGATATTCCATACTTTTCAGACAGTGAGACAACAGACTCCCCACCTTTAATTTTAGATAAAACTTCAGCTTTAACTTCTGGTGCAATTTTTGATTTCAATCCTTTTCACCCCCTAAAATAAGCTTCTGAATTATACAGAAACTATGTGTAGTTTAAGGGGTACCTGTCACATACCAGGCACCCTCTCCTCCAGGCATTCTTGCTGCTTCAAGCCATTCCATTTTAGTTTTCGTTGCGCCGTCTATAAATTTCTTTACATGAGTCTGTACTGTTCCACGAGGTGTATCATCTTTTAGCATTTCATTCCTAAGTGGATTATAGAAAGGGTGATCCTCAGGAAGTCCTTGTACACCAAAAAGAATAGTAAACGCTGGAGCAGTATTTTGTGTATCCACTGGAATATAGTCTGAACTGCCATATATCATACCGTGGGCTTTGAGAGTTAAATAAGTTCTGAAGTATTCGTGTGTTCCTGATAGATGGAGTTTTTTAATTGCTTCTTGGATGCTTTCGTTTTTGATGTAAAACATATCGGCCTCTCCTATACAGTGTATTTTTCCGATTTTGAAGCCCAAGATATACCGATTCGTAACCTACAAATAAAGATTCATAAATTTACCTTTCTCAATTGTGAGCGAAGCCATAACTGGCAAAATAGGAGCCAAAGTTCATAAGGACAACAAGGCAAACACGACCGATCTTAGGAAAAAATAATTCCCATTAATAAAACCAATACCAAACTATAAATACCTATAATTGAGGTTAGGGAGGGGAGAGATGCCCTTTGATTATACATTGGATTTTTAATAGCAGATCACTATATTAAACGCTCATTGCT
>JAWBOR010000096.1:0-7023 GCA_038826015.1 Bathyarchaeia archaeon | reverse complement strand
CAGCATTGTGTAAGCCGTGTGGAATCTTGCCGTCTACTATGTCTAGTGCTTCGTAGTCTGCTCCAACGCTAACGTGTTGGATTAGTCCTTTGCGGATTTTGTCGGCTACTTCGCTTTCGTAGATTTCGGCTTCGTACCAGAGGTTTTCTCCGTCCCAGCTTGTTTGAGTTACTTTTCCAACAGCGTTCGGGACGGCAACATGCTCAACATAGACAGGAGCAGAAACAAGCTTGTTAGCAAAAGCCTGTAGCTCTTCGGGAGTGTAAATGTTGAAGTTTCTGCTTATGCCAGAAGTCATGGCTATGCCTTTGATGCGTAGGGGCTTGTCAACAACTTTCTCTAAGACTTGAAAAGGCAGAATGCAGGAAACATGTTCTCTGGTTCTTGTTTCTTCGCGGTGCTTTTCGAACCAAGCCTTAGCCTTGTCAAGCGTCCAGCCTTTCTCCTTGCTGAAAAGATAGCTTTGCACTTCCATAGTGTCTTTGCCTTTGGGCTTGCCGACTACCGCTTTGATGCCTTCCTCTTCACTCACCGTTATGGTGCGAAGACTATCGGGTTTAAAATAGTCAGGGTCACGATGACCGCTACGAATGTACTGACCAGTTTCTTCCCATGGGATCTTTATCACAAACCTCGTTCTTCTTGAAAGAAGAAACGGTTTTTATATTGAAATGTCGAATGGTACCTACGTAGGCGCTTATGTAGGTTTATTGAATGAAACGGAAAGATTGGGTTAAAGTCTATCTGAGTGACGAGCAGAAACGTTTGCTTAGGAGAATTGCTGAAAGCTTGGGCATTGGAGAAAGCGAGGTTTTACGTCAAGCATTTATGGAATATGCCAAAAGCATAAGCCTCATAACAGAAAAAGTACACGAAAAGATTTAGCTCTTCGGACCCAATCTATGAATATCCCAGATTCTGAGAAGCAACGGGGAGAATCAGGCAAAGGAGAAATAGAAGTTTATTTTAGATTTTTTGGAGACATTGTTTGATTTTTGTTTCCTTTGCGTCTGCTCATATAGAGAACAGAAATCGTTGACACGAGGATCGCCACCATTGTTCCCCCAATTATCCAAAGTTGATGCTCAATCCACCATGGAGCGGACACTTCATCAATTGTGCCTGTTGATTCAACTCTTATACTGACCTCTTGTATCTCACCTTGTTTGATTTCGGCTGTCTTTTCTATTGAAGAGATTAACTGACCGAGGGGATTTTGAATATCAATTCCCAAATTGTACTGCCCTGATCCGTGGCCGTAAACATAGACTTTGTAAACGCCCGTCTTAGGGTTATGTATCGTTATGATTTGTGGTTGGGAAAATGGACGATTATATGCCGCCTCGGGTATGTCTATGATGCTGGAATTAGTGACAGGGTCAAATCCGACTTCTCGACCCATGGGATCAATCACTCGTATATTTATAGGGGAGCCACCGACGAATCTCAAGATTTGTTGCCACCATGGTTTTTCCACTTTTAGGTGAAGTGTCGCAGACGCTCGCGAAGGCTGGCTAAATGTAGTTCTCTCGGACAAAGGTCGGTCTCCTTCAAGCGCCCGTCGATAGATCTCTTGGAACATATATGGCAGGTCATTATCATGTTCACTGAAAGGAGTCTTCACGTACTGGAAATCAAACTTGAGAGTAATGCCGGTTTCCATCACCGTTTGAGGTGCCGAAACATCAATGTTGAAAACAATACTGGAACTTGGTGGCAAAATTACGCCTTTTCGATTGCCATATTCCAATGCTATTGAGTAATCAAAAAGAGTACCTGCAAGTAGATTCGCTTGCTCAGTTATATCATCAGCTACTTTTGCAACAAATTCAATAGGGGCGGTAGGATAGCCCTTCAATACGACACCATCTATCTTGCCGAGCAGATACTCATAGGGAATATCTCCAGACAAAATAGTAGAAATTGCCTCAAAAGTATCGACAAGTTCTTCTATCTTCTCGACGGCATTAGTGAAGTAACTTTGGCTATAACACCTTACAAAGCATTTTATTCCATTGCCGTTGGTTTTGTCTATGATGTTAGTACCATCGGATAAGATGATCGATTTCAGGTTGTCTTCTGAAATGTAAATATAAGCATGAGAAGAGGCAGGGTTGGCAAACT
The DNA here is from genome assembly GCA_038826015.1 of Bathyarchaeia archaeon. GTDB lineage: Archaea > Thermoproteota > Bathyarchaeia > Bathyarchaeales > DTEX01 > JAWBOR01. Next base: position 4,899 of record JAWBOR010000096.1, on the reverse strand, counting down.
CTATCTGCAGGCTTGTCTTTTCTCCTGGAGTAAGCTTTGCGACAAAAGATTCCCAAAACCATCGAAATACTTCCCTCTCCTGATAAAACTTCGTCTCGAAAATTGGCATTTGGGAAAGAACGGGTCCGCTCCACGGGTTCATAAGCGGGTGATTGTCTTGATTTTTCTTTCCAATAGTGTAAGGGGCATCTCCAATACCGTCATTGTTTTCGTCAATGCCCGTGTGATCATTCCAATAATTGCCTTCAGCTCCATCATCCCAATAGTTAAGGCCAATGAAGTTTGCATCGTAAATCCACACTTGTTTTGTATTGTCCAAGAAGTTGTTATGATGAAAGCGATTATAGCTTGAAGGGTTCACTCGGTCCTCGGGCAAAACATCCAGAGAAATACCGGCATAGTGAATGGAGATAACGTTGAAAGTAACATTGTTGAAGTTAGAATTCTCGAATGCAACGCCATGGCCACCGCCATGCGAAATTGTGCAATCAGTTATTAAATTATTATTGGAGTGGCGTTCAAGGATGATGTTGGAGCTATAGCCATTAATAATCTTGCTGCGTGAGATCACGTTGCCCGAAGAATTTTCGAGGCTAACACTGTAACCATCATTATCCGCTATAACGCTGTTTATTATCATGTTCTTTTCAGATTCGAGTATCTTAACACCGTATCTATTGTCATATACGTTGCAATCGACGAACAGGTTATTCATCGAACGGCTTATTTGAAGGCCGGGAGCTGCTCTTGAGATCTTCACACTTTCAATTTTTCCATTTATTACGTTTTTAAGAATGATGCCAGGGTGCAACGTGCCCCAATCATAATAGACAGAACGGTCATAATCACCATGTATGTAGCAGTTCTTTATGGCAAAGAACGCATTCGTGTTTTCTACAACTATTCCTGGGCGTTCATTCAATCCCGTTAATACTTCTATCTCCCATCCACTAATTGTATATGGGTCTGATATAGTGCCAGAACCAGAAGTGACGCCATTGAAAAATGTGAATCCGTCATTCCCAGATATATATATGGGATTATGCTTGATGTAAGATTGAAATATTGACGGATTCACCTTGATCTCTGGAGCGAACCTCGGAAAAGATGATAAGGCGAGTATGAAAGTGATTGTTACGGCAAACTTTTTCTCGTTCAAGTCTTTCATCGTCTTGAAATTGAGAATCCATGAACTCATTTTCTTAAAGTTGTTTATAAGACTTACTAAAGTAGAATTATAGAAGATTTCTCTATCCAACATTGACGCAAAAACCTCATCTGCGAATGGTCTTTTTCCCAAATGTCTCCGTTGTGTGTGCTCTTTTGCTTAAATTTTTATAGTTATTCAGATTCAATTAGGATGTGGATAGAGATGGCAGATTCAATTTCATTCGAGAACTACGTTGCTCGATGGGCTCCTGTTATGTTAGATAAGTTTTTCTTTGATGTCCTAAAGAGTGACCCACGGGTTTCTGAATTCCAACCAAGCGAAATTGCACCACCAAGAAGGTCACTTGAAACAAAGATATCAGATGTGGCTGGTGCCATCTCCCTTGCTCTCACAGGATTTGGGTGGCAAAGCCGAACAAAACCTGTGCAAATACTTTCATTTCATGGACACCCGCCATTCTATGCAACCTTCATCAATGATAGACCAACAATGAAAGCAAAGTTTCTGTTTCCAATTCCCTTAGATAGCGATCCTAAGAAATGGGGAGAGATCAAAATCTATGGGAAAACTTCTGGAGGATTCTTTGGGACAAAAAATCTGGACGACGTAGGCGTTCGTGCTTGGCTAAGTGATCGCGTTCCAGGCCTTGAAAATGTCAACGCTGACAGCAAATTGAAAGATTTACTATTCGCCATATTTAAGATGGACTTGATATTTCCGCATATCATCACTGTGAAATACGAAAAGAAAGGCAATCTACCACTTGGAATTGTCGAATATGAAGTGAGGAATGAACACAAAAAATGGCAGAACGCCATTACAGAATTTTCGTTGAAACCTCAAGATTTCGTTGTAGACGTCTTCAACGCAACAAACTCCATAATCTGTCATGTACAAACCTATTTCCAGAAACCTTCAGCCTTTCATGAAATAAAGAAACGTTGCCCCGATTGCGGTAGTGAGACTCACACAGACTATTGTCCATCATGCGGCAAAAGAATTCAATCCTGATAATCAAGCAAAACCACAGCTCAATCAGGTACCGATAAGCCCATGGGTGCATCTGCTCTTTACTAAAGAAGTCACTTGTTGCTCAAGTTTAAATATCTCAAAAACCTTAAGTAAAGTTGCTATCAATCAGAAAATAGGAGGCTAAGTTGTCGTCCGACCAAACGTTGCAACAGATTGCCGTTGATCTCATCTGCTCTCTTCCAGACAACATTGGAAATTACAGACTAAGAAAAATCATTCGCACTGGCGAGCCACTGGAACCTCTATTTGCCCAAAAATCAAACCTAAAAAACTCATTCTCACCTATCATTGATACGCTGTTTGAGACAATTCGCTCTTTTGCTCCGCATGTTTACATAATCTCAGCTGAATATGATGAAAACGCACTTCTGAATGTGATGTACTTCTATAGAGTGCCAAGCCTTTGCGGAAGACTCGATGAATTTCGACGAAGAATAGTAGACAAGTTTAACCATTATGATATGACAACTCCAGAACCAGGTTTTTCTTTTTGTTTTACAATCTTGAGTGACAGACAGAACATGGAACAAGGGCTTCTTTTGTTTTTTGAGAGAAGGGTGTTGTTCTTTGACTATATCGAACAGGTAGGTATGCCCTTTTTTTGTCCCAAATGCCAGTCTGAAGCAACAATTGCAGAAGCCTTCAAATGCGCAGAGTGCGGAGGCGATGCAAAAACATCTACTGCCTTCAATTTTCTGCAAAAAATCACTGAAGAAGCAGAAAGAGTTAGAGAGGCGAGAAAATCACGCGAAACTTGGAGTGCTTTTTGGAATGAGAAGTACAACATGTGGAAAAGCGTAGCTAAAGATGGATTTTAAACCCAAAATTGGCAAGTTTCATTTAGTCAGGTCAGAATCAAGTGCACTGTGTGCGTGTGTGTGCGTACACGCTTTGCGCCTACACTAATAGTCTCTCTGTTTTTTAAGAAATATGCTTCTTTTTACTCTAAGCGTGTGTGGTTTCTCTTCGGGTTTCTTAGGACGATTAGTTTGGCTATGCGGAAGTTGTTGATGAGAACGGAGACTTTTTTTGAGGTAGTCAAGATTAAGCTAGGAATACCGATTAGCTACGACATGATTCAGACAATCTATTATGAAAAACGCAATCCACTAAGGTTAGTCGTTATTACGTTCCGACTTCAGCGAAGCCATTTTTGGTCGAAGAAGAGAAAGATGGCATTTTAGAGTTAGTGTCGCAAATTCGTGAAGAACATGGCTGTGAGATTATCGTTAATGGTCTGATTCTATCAATTAAATACTACTTAAGGCTAATTGGAAGCACAAAGGGCTTTCTTGATAAGTATAATGAGAACCTTAAGCTGGAGATTAGTAGCAGTTCTAAGATAAAGAAAGAACACCTTCAAGCGTGGATACAGCTTCTAGGCAAACTAGATTGACATATGAAATCCCGCTCTTGTTAAGCCTCATGCATGTTCATGGAAAAACTTGGATCAGCCTAGTAGCCGACTATCAGGATTCCCCCTAGTGGCAAATTGAGTCTCCCACTCGCGTAAAGTGTATCGAAATGAGTTAGAACAATTTCAAAGTCTGGTCTCTTTCTATAAGTCCTACGTACACCTATGATTAGGTAATTGACATTATGCATCATACAGGCTTCAAACAAGTCCTTGAGGAACTGATAATTAGTCACGGCTCTTCCTACCTCTACTTCTAGGACCGTGCCGGTGTCTACGTGAAAAGCATCCACTTGAAACGAGTTTTCCATCCGTCCATTTCGTCCAAACAAAACAGGCACCTTGATTTCGTCATCAATCCTGTTGCCCCTTTCCACTTTGAAATTCATGTCAAGCAGGCTTTTCTTCAGCACCAAAAGCACTTCATTACTTGTCAGTTTGTGTTTCGACAAGTCTATAGCTTCACTATGTTGCTTGAAAATATTGACCACTTTGAGTAAGTGTTCAGGTATAGAATCCGATTTTGGAAAATATTGCCAGCCTATCACAATCTCACCCTTTTTTCCTTGTTTTTCTGCCCGACTCTTCAAGTCTTTTTCCCATGAAGGAAGCTAATCTCAGGCGTATTGCTTCTTGTATAAAGTCTTCCTTTGTTGCATAACCTAATTGGAGATCCTCCTTAATGAAACTCTCAACTTCTTTTAGAAGATCCGGTGGTAATATCGCAGACTTGCTTATCATAGCTTCAACTGCGTCAGAATAAGTCTTTGTTTTGCCAGACTCTGCCATCAATCTTCCAACAACTGCGGTTAATTTTGCATGAGCTTCGTCTGAAATCCTAAGTGTTTTCAATCTAACCCCTATGTTACATACTCCAGCTTCTTCAAATAATCTTTCTCATAGGAACCATTATGTAGCATGTTCCTAATCTCTTCTAGCATGCGTTCGTTTCTTTCTGCCCAGTCAGGATAACAACAAACCACCTCAACCCCATTCGGATGACTAGCGTCTCCAACCTTAACAATAATCCCGTTACTCTTGGCAAACAAGTCAATCACGAGCCTAGGCAGCCGCTGCTCCGTATCAAACACGTAATGCGCCCCCTTAAACCTGACACCAGCCAAAACCCTCTCCAAAACCTTAACATCCGTAATCAAACCCGTAAAACTAAACCCATTACAAACAAGCTGATACGCCCTACCCAAATTAGCAGGCGCCCGCACATACAAATTCACCCGTCCAGTCTCAAACCATTGAAGCCTACCTAACTTATCACGCCACA
>JAWBOR010000095.1:0-7053 GCA_038826015.1 Bathyarchaeia archaeon | reverse complement strand
AATCTCCTCTTTCCAATCCAAGGAGATTGCAGCTTTGTTCACAAATTTCAAATTTGACTCCAGCTATAGCTGCTTGGTCTATTACTTGCTTCAATGTTGGAAAGCCCCCAAGCTTAATCTTTTCCGCTTCGCCTTTCTTTAAGACTGTGACCCCTTTTATTACAAAATATATGGATGCTTCTATCCCCATGGCTACCGCTGTTGTTGCCAAGATGAAAGGCGCGTAAGTTCGTTCCGGAGCATCCACGCCACTTGTTTGAATATACACTATTTTCTTTTTTTCACTCAATCCTATCACCAGCATTTTACTTTTCTAATCAAAAATCGGCAAACATCTCCTTCTTTAGTTAATTCTAAAAGTTCATGTCCCGTTCGTTTAGTCAGACTCTTTATATCTTCTTCAGCCGCTGGGTCGTCAGCTAAAACTTCCAAAACTTCGCCCACAGCCATTTTGTCTAGCTCTATGCGTGTTCTGAAAACAGGTTCCGGACAGTATAGTCCTATGCAGTCTAAATTTCTATTTGGTTTTATTGTTGTGGACATTTTTCGTCCTCCATCTAGTGTTTATAACAATGTTATATTTATACTTATTGCAATTCTCTACTTATTTTATTTTGAACACGGGAACAACGTTCCATCACTTCAATTCCTTAACTAAATGGCAAGTTATCGTTAAAACTTTTTAAAAGAAACCAATTAATGTTATATGACAAAAATTACTCTATCGAAAAAGGAGAAAAGCTGCTTGAAACCAACAAAAATTATTGATTTAAGTCACGTTATGTATTACTGTATGCCCACATGGCCCACTCAACCCAATTTCATTTACGAACGGACTAAGAATGCAGCGCGTGACGGATATACAATGCACATCATTCGGCAGATGACCACTCATACCGGCACTCATGTAGATACACCGCTTCATTTTGTTGTGGAAGGTAAATCCGTTGACCAACTTCCAGTCGAAACCTTCGCAGGAGAAGGCTTAGCGATCAACCTCTCTCACAAGAAAGCTAAAGAAGAAATCAGAGTTGAAGATTTGATAGCTTATGATAGCGAAATTAGAAAAGGCGATGTTTTGATGCTGTACACAGGTTGGGGAGAAAAAATAGGATTCAATACCGAATATCTCTTTGAATGGCCCTACTTGACTGAGGATTCCGCGAGATATCTAGTGGAAAAGAAGATTAAGGCAGTGGGCATCGATACACTTAGTGTAGGAGGCTGGGAAGAAGACCTGCCTGGCCACCCGCCAATAGCCAGAAAAGACTCCATAGCTGAGACACATCGTATTCTTCTCGGCGCCGGCGTAATCATTGTAGAAACTCTGAGAAATTTAGATAAGGTTCTTGCTGGGGCGAAAATGAGAAGAGCATATTTTGTTTATGCACCTATCGTGATACAAGGCGCTGAGGGAGGACCATGCAGAGCCTTAGCGTTACTTTTTGAATAACCGAAGTGTTATTTTGCTATTTTTCGTTTTAGATTAAAAATTGCTTTATAGAATGGTTTACAGAGGTGTTCCAACTGAAAATAGGAATATTAACCCGAGATGAAGAATCTTGGTGTTCAACTCAACTAAAAAAGGCACTTATTAAACGTAATATCATTCCAGTATGTTTCAACTTTTCTAGTTTAGTAGTCCGTGTCGGATTAAAGCCTGAAGCCTCTTTGGATGGCATGGAGATTCTTAAAGAACTTAAAACCATTATAGTTCGACCGATTGGACGTGGTTCATTGGAGGAGATAATCTTCCGCTTGGACTTTCTACATAGGCTTAAGCGTTTAGGTATGTATATACTTAATCCGCCAACAGCAATTGAACGTTCAGTAGACAAATATTACGCTTTAACTCTTCTTGAAGAAGTGGGCTTACCTGTTCCGCGCACCATCGTTACTGAGAGCGCTGAGAAAGCTTTGGAAGCTTTTCATGAACTGAGCGATGATGTTGTCGTTAAACCCATTTTCGGCTCAAGAGGAATAGGTTCAACGAGGGTTTCGGATCCAAATGTAGCCGAGAGAATCTTCAGGGCAATAAACTTTCATCATCAAGTTATCTACTTACAAGAATTCATCCCACATGGAAACTCTGATCTCAGAATCTTCGTGTTAGGCAACCGCGTTTTGGCTTCTATGCGTCGAATCGCAGAAGGATGGAAAACTAATATAAGCCTTGGCGCAAAGCCCATACCTTATGAGCCGACTGAAGAAATAGAAGAATTGGCGTTAAAAGCCGCTGAAACAATTGGCTGCGAAGTATCAGGTGTAGACATCTTGGAAACTGAAAATGGCCCGCTGATAATTGAGCTTAACAGTCAACCTGGCTGGAAAGGTCTACAATCAATCACTAAAGTAAACATCGCCGACGAAATCATAAATCATGTTCTTAACAGAATAAATTAAAGTTTAGCATCAGAGTCTGATTAAAGTTTCTCACTTTTTTAGAGAAAATGTTGAGATAAACGAGATAATTGGAAACAGCGTTATCTGTCAAACGATATTCTTTGACGGTTTTAACACCGCAGCTTTTTTCCTCTATTTTAACAAACATACCTTACAATGTTTTTTCAACTTGCGCTATACTCTGATCTATTACATTGATTAAGGTGTCAATTTGGTCTTTAGTAATTATCAGTGGAGGTGCGATGCTAAGGATATCGCCCATATAATCAAAATATCTTGTGCCAAAGATCTTGACTCCTTTCTGCAGAGCTACTTTTGCTATTTTTGCTCCAACTTGTTGTTCAAAGGCAAAAGGCTCTTTTGTCTCCCGGTTTTTCACCAGTTCTATGCCTACAAGTAAACCTTTTCCTCTTACATCTCCAATTATCTTCCTGTCTAATTTTCCCAGTTCGTCTAACAGATATTTCCCAAGACTTGCAGATTTTTCAACTAAGTTCTGTTTTTCAATAACATCTATAACCTCTAGGGCAGCTGTGCAGCTTATTGGATTTCCACCATAAGTATGCCCATCTGCAAATAGCGGGGATTTTTCTCCCCAGAATGCATCCATATTTCCCGTTTCGTGATGGCAAATGCAAGAGGAGCATAGCCGCTTGTTACTCCTTTGCCCCCAACTAAGATGTCAGGAACGATATTCCAATGCTCACATGCGAATTTTTGCCTGTACGACCAAAGCCTGTAATAACCTCGTCTAAGATGAGTAAGACATTATGCTGATCACATATCTCTCTAATCATGGGAAAGTATTCTTTAGGAGGAACAATGGCACCTCCAGTAAGTCCAATAATAGGTTCGGCAATAAACGAAGAAATAGTCTCCGGTCTTTCTAGTCTTATGACCATATCCAGAAAACGCGCACATTCAATGTCACACTCAGGATACTCTTTGTTGAACGGGCATCGATAGCAATAAGGCGGAGGTATATGAGGGAAATCTAACAAAATCGGCGCGCATGGGCTTCTATGAACGGGTCGACCAGTTGCGCTAAGAGCTCCTAATGTGGAGCCATGATATGAAACCCAACGGGATATCGTTTTGAATTTTGTAGGAGCCGATGTTTGGACATGATATTGTCTCGCAACCTTTATCGCTGACTCCACAGCATCGGATCCACTGTCTGCAAAGAACACTTTTTCCAGACCGCTTGGCGCTATCTCAGCAAGTTTTCTTGCTAGTCTTATTGCTGGTATATTTGAGGAGTAAACAAGACAATTGTACGTTAGCTTCTCCATTTGTTCTTTCAATGCCTTTATGACTTGTTGATTGCCATGTCCAATATTGACGACGAAAACTCCTGAAACAGCGTCCATATACTTCTTTCCATCAATATCTTGAAAATATATTCCTTCTGCTTTTTCAATTACAAGAGGTTCTTTGGCATAATCGGCCATCTGCGCATAATGGTGCCATATGTAGCGAGCATCGTCTCTCTTCAATTCATCTGTGTTTTTTCTCTCAACCATCGCGGATCACAGACTTCAAGGATTATAGAATCCTTTTTTGCTTAAACTCGGTATAAAGCTTATTGACATCCCGCGAATTATCTCTCCTAATGATAAGACGCGAAAATATTCAATCAAAAAATCTAACAAAACTTACCTCTTTGCTGAAAGCCTTAAATATTATTGGTCTGGTAATGTTATGGATTAACATGTCTATTTTAGAAGAATATCTGAAACTAACGCCAAATTCAAGAAGAATTTACGCTCGTGCATCCAAAGTTTTTCCTAGCGGAAGTACAAGAGCGCCATTTTTCTATAAACCCTACCCCGTGTACATGGTGCGAGCACAGGGTTGTCGCATCTGGGATGTAGACGGAAGAGAATACATAGACTATGTTAACAACATGGGTCCATTAATTCTGGGGCATAGACATCCTAAAGTTGTCGAAGCGGTGAAAGCTCAAATGGACAGTTACTGGATGGGTGCACCATCAGAATTGGAAATTGAATTAGCCGAGAAAATATTGGATGCATTTCCATGCATGGAGAAGATTCAATTTGCGCCATCCGGCACCGAAGCTGTCATGAACGTTGTTAGAGCTCTTAGAGCTTTCACCGGAAAAGATAAAATCATCATGTTCGAAGGTGCTTTTCATGGGACTTCGGATTCTGTATATCCAGTAGGTGGAATTCCTAAGGATTTGGCTCAGAAGATTATTCTTGTTCCTTTCAACAATTTCACCGTTTTTGAGGAGGTCTTAAAGAAAAATAAAGATGACCTTGCAATGGTGCTTGTTGAGCCAATTCTTAATGGTCATGGAGGAATCCCGCCCAGAAATGGTTTCTTAAAAGCGATTCGAGAATTAACCGAGACATACGGCATTCCGCTTGCTTTCGACGAAATCGTAACAGGTTTTAGACTTGGACGGGGCGGCGCGCAAGAACGCTTCGGAGTGAAACCAGATATGATTGCCCTAGGCAAGATTATAGGAGGGGGTTTCCCTCTAGCAGCTTATGCGGGTACTGAAGAAGTGATGAAAGCTTTCTCTTACCCAAAAATTAACTCCATCGAAGTCGGGGCTCCCAAGATACCACATGGTGGCACATATAATGAGCATAAAGTCGCGATTGCCGCCGGCTTAGCGACTCTTAGCGAGTTGAACCAAAGCGTTTACGAACATCTTGAGAACGTTGGGCAGGCAATAAGAAATGGGCTCAAAGAGATTTGTAATGATCTAAAAATAAAAGCACAAGTTACAGGTCTATCCTCAATGTTTCACATCCATTTCACAGATGAAGACATAGTTGACGCCAGAACAGCTAGAACTGGAGACCCATTATTGATTCGTTATTATGACTTAGGCATGCTTAATCATGGAATTAATCTGGCAAAGGCTCACTCTTCTTTTTGCTCGACACCCATGGGAAAAGAAGAAGTGGAAACAACATTAAACGCAATGAGAGAGACATTGGAATCTATGAGAAACCTCATACGTGATATCGCACCTGCTCTCGTAATGAACCTATAAGTCGAGTCATCTGATAACCGAAAAGAAACATCTATATAACAAATCAAGAAAATTAATATCTGTGATGTGTTTATAGGATAAAATGCTGACACTATTAAAAAAATTGGTGAATAAGTATGCGTGAAAAAAAGTTATCGGTTCTAGCCGTCGGTGCACATCCAGATGACGTGGAATATAGCGCGGGTGGCACAGTGGCCAAATACGCAAAAGCAGGACACAAAGTGACCATATTAAATTTGACCCGTGGTGGAGCAGGCTCGATGAGACTTTCGTCTGAAGAATTGAAGAGAACACGCACTGAGGAGGGCATAAGGGCTGGAAAAATTCTTGGCGCAGATGTAAAATATATGCCAGATATTGAAGGTTTTCAAGACGGAGGCGGACTTATTCCGTCGCATGAAAATGTGTTAGCTGTGGTAGATGTCGTTCGGGAAATAAAGCCAGATATTATCATATCCCATCATACCAACGAGATTCATCCTGACGACAGGGCTGCAGGATTGATCATGCGTGATGTCTTTACGGTCGTTGCATTACCATTAGTTAAAACGAAGCATCCTGCTCACAGCGTGTCTGACCTATATATGTATGGCGATATTCATCGGTTCACGGAGCTTCCTACATCGCTTATCTTTATCGACATAGAAGACACCATTGACCTGAAAATCAAAGCATTAGCAGAACACAAGAGCCAAATGGATTGGTTGACTGAACATAAGGGATACGACGCTGGAATGCTTGATCCAGTGGAAGAAATTAAGGCTCAGGCCCGAGCTCTCGGCTACAGATGTGGCATAAGATATGCCGAAGCCTTTGTGCCCTTAAAGCCGAAAGCACTGGATTTCTTCCCCTATTACGAAGCAAAAAAATGAACCATTTTTTTCTTTTTATGTGTTGGAAAAAACAGATCAGCCCTCCTTTGCAAAGCTTGATATATTTTCGTGTTAGCCCATCGGATTAAACATGAAAACGTCTTCAATAGATTAAGTTAGAGCTGTCTATATTCGGCGAAAATGGCGAAACCTCCCGCTAATCCCCTTTTTTCTGTTTTAGTTGACCTTTTGCTGGTTTTTTGGCGTTTAGTGGCTTTTGATTTCCTGTTTATGAGAAGAGGGGGAATTGTTATAAACTTATATGGCGAAAAACTCTGCCTTGAAGGGTGAAGGCATAGCTATGCCCCGAAAGCCTTCGTGTGTTAAGGCAAGTATAGAGGTTGCTGCGTTTATCAATTCGCTGAGAGAAGGAAGCTATCTTTTGAGGATTGTTAATTCTGGATTAGATGTGTTAAAGGAGAATATGTTTGCTGGAGATAGGATTGAGCGGAGGAAGATTCCAAAGTATTATGTTCAGAAGTATGGAGTGAATAACTTGTATAAGGTTAATTTGGATTCTCGGACGCGTTTGATTTATACGCTTGTTGCCGACGAGTCAGGTGTTGCTGTCGTGGTTTTGGAGATTTTGGATCATAAGAAGTATGAGGAGAGGTTCGGTTATAGCTAAGCCTTGTTTAGCGAATTTTGACGCTTGTCTCGAGCAGTTTCTTGAGTTTTGGGTTGTCTGGAAAAACCCAGATTATTCTGCGTCCTTGAATTACGATTTTGTTGGAGCTTTCAAGGTAT
>JAWBOR010000094.1:0-7130 GCA_038826015.1 Bathyarchaeia archaeon | reverse complement strand
TTCAAGGCTTGCGTTGGGTTAGTTCCTAGGGCGTCTATGGCCTTCCGCAAGGTAGTCGCACAGTTTACTAAGTGAGTTGATATGGTAACCAGTTTTTCCCAGAACACTTTGGGGATGTTCGAGTCTAACAGTAAATCAGCGTTTCTCGCAGCGTCTTTAACGTGATCTGCCATTTCGTCCAGCCGTTTTACCAAGTGCATGATGTCCTCCCTATCCTTAGACGCCATGCTACCTCGGGTCAGCTCCTCGAAGATAGTTCTCCGTAATTCGTCGATTTCGTGTTCCATCAACGAAAGGTGAGCAATGTGTTCTTTTGCGGTTTTCTTGTTTCCTTCCAGCCCTGCTTGAATGGTCTTCTGCAAATCCATTACGGTGTCGATCGCAAGCGTCATCTGTCTGTCAGCAAGTTCCAGTACCTTCGACTTCCGTCTCATTGCAAACCATCTTTCCATCCTTCTACACCTCTGTCAAACTCTACATTCATACCTATCGTATCTTTTAAGCTTAATTAGTTAAACAAGCTTCACACTACATTAACTCTCAGGAAGCGTGAAACTCTATGCACAAAATGCCCCAACACGTCCAGTACCACATCAACTGCAAACGCGGCGACTTGGCGCGATACTTACTCGTGCCCGGCGATCCAGACAGAGTCGAAAGAATAGCCAAGCATTGGAACCAAGCGAAAGAGGTTTCTTCTCATCGTGAATTCAAGTCTTTCACAGGCGTTTACGAGGGCGTAAGAATTTCGGCTATTTCCAGCGGCGTCGGACCTGCAGCCATGGCGATAGTGGTTAACGAAGCAGCGAACATAGGGGTTAAAACATTTATCCGAGTTGGCAGTTGCGGCGCGTTGCAGAGGGACATTGAATGCAGCGACTTGGTAATCTCTTCAGCCGCGGTTCGTTTAGACAGCACAAGCAACAACTATGCCATGCCAGAATACCCAGCCACAGCAGATTATGAGGTTTTGTTGGCGCTAATCGAAGCAGCCGAATCTCAAAACGTGAATTATCACGTAGGCATAACCGCGACTGCCAACGACTTTTACGTTGGGCAAGCCAGACACGGCTCGGGAGGTTTTCAAAACCCCGAACGCGAAAAACTAATCGAAGCACTGCAAAGAATCGGCGTGCTAAACTTTGAGATGGAGACCGCTACACTTTTTGTGATTTCTAATCTTTTCGGGTTAAGAGCAGGCTCTGTATGCGCAGTCTACGCAAACCGGATTACCAACGAATTCAATCCCCACGCTGGAGAAGACGATTGCATAAGAGTCGCCAATGAAGCCGTCAAAATATTAAATGAGTGGGAAGAAAGGAAAAAGGCGAAAAAGAAGAAACATTTCTTCCCAACCCTCCTCACAAACGGTATGCATTGAAAATGCTTATAATAACCCCGACGATAATTTTGTAACTTGCACGCAAATGTGTAGGCGGGCCGGTAGCTCAGCATGGTTAGAGCGTTCGGCTGATAACCGAAAGGTCGAGAGTCCAAATCTCTCCCGGCCCACTTTCCAATTCTTCCAGCCTACTGCAAATTTTTTGTAATAGTAACTTTCTCCTACTAAATATTTCTGCTTCTCTGTTTTTCGGCATACTTGTTTATCATAAAAATCGACGTAAACGCAACTGCCGCTCCCAAGATTAATGATACCCATATTTCAAAGTCGTTTTTCATTGCAGGTATTTTGTCAAGTATTGTCCAAACACTTCTAAACACTAGGATAGACACTAGAAGCAAAAGAAACTCCCAAAAGACCATCTTAAGCATTCCCATCTGAAAACCTCAAAAAGGAAGTTTCATCTATTCCGAATATTAAGTTTTTACTACTCAAAGTTTATAGTTTGTCACATGGGTAATGCTTACTAGGTGAAACTATGGAATCCGTATGTGAAACCGCTGAAAAAGTGAGGAATTTTGAAGTTCGCGGCGCAAGAAACATTGCAATAGCCGCCATAAAAGCGATAGATTCGTTGGCAAGACAAACAAAAGCCAGGAATAAGAGCGAGTTTCTTCATGAGCTATTTGAAGCAAAACAGATCCTATTTGCTACAAGGGAAACAGAACCTCTGATGAGAAACGTTATTCGCTTTATAATAAGTCAGGTGACGCAGAGCGAAGAGAAAACGGTCAAAAACCTTGCAAGAATCACGACATCAGTCTCCAGACAATTTCTCATAGACCTTGAAGATTCAAAGGAGAAAATTGCAGAAATAGGTGCAAAAAGAATACCCAATAACTCAGTGATACTTACACACTGCCATTCATCAACAGTAACTTATCTGCTAAAAACAGCCAAAGAAAAAGGAAAAACATTCGAAGTTATCTGTACCGAAACAAGGCCCTTCTTTCAAGGCAGAATAACTGCCAAAGAAATGCTGGAATTGGGCATAAAAACAACCCTTATCGTAGATTCTGCAGCACGCTTCTTTATTAATGATGCCGATCTTGTAATCGTAGGAGCAGACGCCATAACTTCGGAAGGAAACGTGATAAACAAGATCGGGACAAGCACGATTGCGTTGGTAGCAAAAGAAGCACGAACGCCTCTTTATGTGGTCTCAGAACTCTTAAAATTCGACCCAGCAACAATGTATGGTGATTACGAGAAGATAGAGGAACGAAGCCCAGATGAAGTATGGAAGAATCCTCCAAAGAATCTTACAATTCGAAACCCTGTTTTTGACGTGACCCGACGCGATTTTATTCACGGCATAATTTGCGAAAAAGGAGTTATTTCGCCGCATTCGATAATCGAAGTGATGCATAGAAAGTATCCGTGGATTTTTAGTTAAACGCATGTTTTTTATTTCATGCTTTCCAAGTCTGCAGTGCTATTTTAAGTTCGCTGTGTGTCTTAGAATACTCGTGCAACGTTATTCCTTTCAAAGTCGCATCAACAGCATGGCGCATTGCTTTAGCCCCAGCCGAGGTTCCTTCTTTATGACCATGAACTCCTCCACCTGCTTGAATCACAAAGTCCTTTCCGAAGAACTTGATTAGAGCAGGAACCATTCTCGGATGCAAGCCGCCAGATGCCACGGGTAAGCTTGGTTTCAAGCCGTTCATTTTCATTTTCAAAGCTTTAATATTCTCGTTCACTTCCTCTTCTGTTTCAAACATCTTACCCACAACGGTACCGACATGAAGTTGATCTATCCCTATGATCCGTGCAACTTTTGCAATTGCGAGCATTGAAATTCCATGTTTTGGGTCTTTGGTGAAAGCTGCATGTCCAGCTCTATGTCCATGTATCACAAGTTTGAGATCTCGTTCACGTAGTGTTTGTAGCGCAGAGAAGCCGCACGTCAAAATATCCACCATAACGTATTCTCCACCTTGGTCAAGCACGTACTCTGCTCTCCTCAACATCTCCATAGTTTCTGCGGTAATATTAGCCATGTAAACTTTCTTTTCTCCAGTCTCATCTTCAGCCTTATCCCTGCTTTCCAAAGTTCTTGCAACACGCTCCTCAAACTGGTTAAACCCTTGACTGCTCAAGTTTTCATCATCCTTAACAATGTCACAGCCGCCTACCCATGCTTCATATGCGACACGTGCATGATTAACGGTCTTTAGTCCAAGCTTTGGTTTGATTATTGTTCCTACAAAGGGGCGATCATAAACTTTCAAGAGTTTGCGAATTCCGTTGATGCCAAATTTTGGACCTTTGAAGCTTTTGATAAGTTTAGATGGAAGATTGATGTCTTTGAGTCTAAGGTTTTTGATGGTTCTCAATCCAAAAATGTTGCCTGCAATGCTGCTTAAGATGTTGGGCATGTTGCCGTATTCGAAAAGTTCTATGGGGTAGGCTATTTTGGCAAAGTTCCCTTTTATTTCAAAAACGCGAGCAGCAAGTTTTCTCACGTATTTTTTTTCGGTTGTCAACTCTGTCCAAGTTCCTATAGAACTTTCTGCGGCAACGCCCCCCGCAGCTTCTTTAATGCTTATGCCCTGTGGCTCGACATAGAACTCACAGATCATGTCGTTTTGTGAGGGTTTGTATTTCAAGTCTACGAAATCAATGTATCGCAAGTTTATGAAAACCTCAGTTCTTATATGGTCGCCGTTTTATTTAAAATCTTTAACCGCGAAATAACTCGTTGGAGATAGAGTGAGATGAAGCTTAGGGCTAAACCTTTAGACATTCAAGCTGGCGGAAGAAGAATAGCGATATTAGATGATGAAACTGCAGATTTGTTAGGTGTGCATTCGTCGGACCGAATGAAAATAAGCTACAAAAATAAGCAAATAATCGCCATAGCTAACATAGCCAGCAACTTTCCCCGAAATCAGATAGGGTTCTACAAAGAAGTTTCGAAAATGCTTGGAATAAAACATGGAGAAAAAGTTGAGGTGCAGCATGCCTACATTCCTGAGTCGCTTAGGTATGTTCAAGAAAAAATTCACGGTGAGAGACTACGCGAGGACAAAATAACAGCTATAGTCAAGGATGTGGTGGAACATCATTTGAGTGATGCTGAAATCGCAGCTTTTGTAACTGCCCTGCACATTGGCGGGATAAGCATGATAGAAATCGCTGCTCTGTCCAAGGCTATGGTGGAAACAGGCAGTACTCTAAGGCTTAACAAAAAGCCGATATTAGATAAGCACAGTATAGGGGGCATACCGGGCGATAAAACGACGATTCTAATAACACCAATAATCGCGGCTGCAGGTTTTACTATCCCAAAAACTTCGTCGAGGGCAGTTACTTCTCCGGCAGGAACAGCTGACCGTGTTGAAAATCTTTGTTCGGTAGATTTGTCAATCGAAGAAATAATTGATGTGGTGAATAAGACAAACGGCTGTATGGTCTGGGGTGGCGCCTTGGAATTAGCACCAGCAGACGATCTCTTCATTCAGGTTGAGTATTCTCTCGGTATTGACCCGCTGCTTTTGCCTTCGATTATGAGTAAGAAGAAAGCAATAGGTGCCACGCATGTGGTTATCGACGTTCCGACTGGGAGAGGCGCAAAGGTCAAGACAATTGGAGAGGCACATTTGCTTGCAAGAGATTTTATCGAGTTGGGTAAAGGCTTGGATATTAATATTCAATGTGCAGTAACCTTTGGTGAGCAACCTTTAGGATACGCCGTGGGTCCCGCTCTCGAGGCAAAGGAGGCTTTGGAAACTATAATGGGAAACGGTCCTAAAGATCTGCGAGATAAAGCAACCAGTCTTGCAGGTATGCTTTTTGAAATGATGGGTGTTAAAGACGGCAAAAAGACGGCTGAGAACATCCTTCAGTCACACAAGGCGGAAAGAAAACTTAGAGAGATAGTGGAGGCTCAAAGTGGAAATCCAAAGATTAGACCCGATGACATACGAATCGGAGATAAACGTGCGGAGGTAACATCAGACAAGGATGGCAAAGTTCTGTGGATCAACAACCAGTATATCGCGCAGATTGCCAGAGAAGCGGGTGCACCAAAAGAAAAAGGTGCCGGCGTCAAGCTTAAAGTGAAACTCGGTGAGCAAATCAGAAAAAATAGTGTTCTCTTTGAAGTTTATGCTGAAAGAAATAGCAAATTGGAAACAGCCTTGAAATTGGCAGAGAAACTTGAGCCTTTTGGCATTGGCAAGAGATGGGAAGAACAAATGCTGATGGATAAAATTCCAACTAAAATAATAATGCACGAAAAGGCCTTTTCAATAGAACGATAAACCTTAGGGCAAATGCCCTTTGTGTACTGCCTTTTTTCTATGAATTTATTTGTTGTTCGGTTTTATTGAATGCGCATCTTTTTTAGAATAGTTCTTGAGGATAATACTAGAAACACGAGTAAAGTAGCTACAACTGCTAATATGTAATTTCCAACTCCCGTCGTCAAGCCGATTGCCGCGGTCACCCATAAACTTGCAGCAGTGGTTATTCCAACAACCTTGTTTTGCTCGGCAATTATTGTTCCCGCGCCGATAAAACCTATTCCCGTGACTATTCCTGCAGCGATTCTCGCTGGATCTATGCTAAACTCGCGTAGCGAAACGACTGTAAACAGGCATGATCCAAGGGAAACGAGCATGTGCGTTCTTAGTCCCGCGGGTTTGTGGGTTATTTCTCTCTCGATTCCGACAATAGCCCCAAGCACCATTGCTAGGATCAAACCCTGAACTGATTCAATGATAGCGAAAGGCTCCATAGACGAGGCCTATACACTTCACTAATAAAAAATAGCGTATAAAAAGTAACCAGATAAGAAATATCTAAGAACACGTTGGTGCACTAGAATTAGCGTGAGCTCTTTGTATTGGTTTTATAACTTACAAGTAAGCCTCGGTTACGTATCGGTGCATCATCCTGTGACTGTTAAAGTAGTAGGCGATTTTTCCTATAGAGTTTTTCATCATCTTTATCCATTCATCCCTTTTGTGGTAAAACATAGGGATAATTACATGTTCTAATTTGCTGTACAAGTCATCCAACTCTTTAGAATGACTCTCCTCCTTTGGCAAGTGCTCGCCTGAGGGCGGCCCTATAGCCCAACCAGTAACCCCTTCTATCCAGCCTTCAACCCACCAGCCATCTAAGACGCTGAAGTTTACTATGCCGTTGTGAGCCGCCTTCATCCCGCTAGTGCCTGAAGCCTCCATAGGTCGGGATGGAGTGTTAAGCCAAACATCAACACCAGAAACCAATTTTGCCGCAAGATCCATGTCGTAGTTCTCTAAATAAACAATTTTCATTTCATTTTTCAGCATCTCAATATAGCCAAAGATCTCTTTGATTAGCCTCTTACCAGATTCATCTCTCGGGTGAGCTTTTCCAGCAAAGATGAGTTGGATCTTGCCGTTTCTATTTACCTTTCTTAGTTTTTCCATGTCTGAGAATAAAAGATTAGCTCTTTTGTATTCTGTAGCTCTTCTTGCAAATCCTAGGGTTAACCTATTGTAATCCATATCGACGTTCGTTGTGTTGTTAACGTAATCGATGAGGACCTTTTTTGCTTCCTCATGAGCGCGCCAAATGTCTTCATCAGGAATACTGTCCACTCTTACAAGCAAATCCGGGTCATTTGCCCAGCCAGCCAAGTATTTATCATAAAGTTTCCTAAAATTTTCGCATGTCCATGTAAAAGAGTGGATGCCGTTTGTAATAGAATGGATTTCATAGCCCGGAAACATTT
>JAWBOR010000093.1:0-7228 GCA_038826015.1 Bathyarchaeia archaeon | reverse complement strand
GTACAGCGCCGAGGGTTAGTCCTCCCTCTTACAATGAGGAAGAGGAGATGTTCAACGCCTTAGTCTTAGGAGTTCGCGACTACTTCAGGAAGACAGGGTTCATGAAAGCAGTGGTCGGGATGAGCGGCGGAATCGATTCGTCTCTAACCACATGTATAGCCGTCACAGCCTTAGGAAGAGAAAACGTTATCGGCGTCTCCATGCCTTCCAGATTCTCCAGTGAACATAGCAAAAAAGATGCACAAAAGTTGGCTGAGAACCTTGGGATACTCTTCATTCATTTCTCTATACAGGATATCGTCGAGAGCTACAGAAGAACACTAGAATCACCGCTTGAAAAGATAAGGAGAGAATTTAGTGTAGGAGGGGACAGAGATGACCCAGTTGCTGATGAGAACATTCAACCAGAGTGCGCGGAAACTGCCTCATGGATATCTCTAACCGGCTTAGAGATCTAAAAATACTAGTATTGAACACTGGAAACAAGACGGAACTTGCCCTTGGCTACTGTACATTATATGGAGATATGACCGGAGGGTTAGGAGTACTTGGAGATGTGAGTAAACTCGAAGTCTACAAACTTGCGGAATATGTAAATAAAAAGGCGGGCAGAGAGGTAATTCCAAAAAACGTGTTCAAAAAGAAGCCCTCACCTGAGCTCAAAGAAGACCAATTTGATCCATTTGATTTCAACATTGTCAGCCCTCTGGTCGATGAGATCGTAGAGAACAGAAGAAGCAGACACGAACTGATTGAGATGGGTTACCCAGAGGATGTGGTTGAAGATACGTACAGAAGGATTAGAAATGCGGAATACAAGAGGTGGCAAGCGCCTCCATGCATAAAGATCACTCCGAAAGCTTTCGGCATAGGGTGGAAGATGCCAATAGTAAACAAGTATGGAGGTTAACAATGTTCTCTGAGGGATCCGCCTCATCTTGTATACTTAAGTTAAGATCTGATGTCATGACAGAGGAAATAGAAGTGTCAGATGCTGACTATACTTCAATCTTGATCAGTCTTTCCAAGTTATTCATGCAAACCGAATAATAATAGCAGCTGAGTATTAATTCAAGAAGGTTGTTAAGAATGGATTTAGAGATTAAAGATCGGATTGCCATAGTAACGGGGTCAAGTCGCGGAATCGGGAAGGCTATAGCTTTCGGTCTGGCTAGAAAGGAAGTTAAAGTAACCATATGCGCCAGAAATGAGGAAGAGTTAAGGAAAACAGCGGAGGAGATAGCTTCTTCAACTGGAACCGAGGTTTTGCCTGTTAGAACTGATGTCACAAACAAGGAGAACATTAGGTCGTTAGTGACAAGAACAGTTGAGAAATTTGGCAGAGTCGACATACTAGTAAATAACACAGGAGGGCCTCCGGCTTCACTTTTTCTTGAAACTTCTGAAAAGGACTGGCGTGAAACTGTCGATTTGCTGCTCATGAGTGTCATAGACTGTTGCATGGAAGTCATACCTACATGAAGGAGCGTAAATGGGGTAGGATAATTAACATGACATCATTCGCAGCAAAGCAGCCGGCGGAAAGACTGATCTTATCCAACACTATCAGGGCTGGGATACTTGGTTTGACCAAAACTCTGTCTAATGAGTTAGCGGAATACGGCATTCTTGTTAATGCTGTATGCCCTGGATGGACGCTTACAAGAAGAGTTGAAGAGTTGGCAAGGGTCAATGTGGAGAAAACTGGAAAAACCTATCGTGCGGTGATAGACGACTGGGCGAGCAAAATTCCATTAAAACGCTTAGCGAAACCAGAGGAGATCGCCAACTTGGTGGTGTTTCTGGCATCCGAGAGAGCAAGCTACATAACAGGAGCTGTAATCCAAGTTGATGGTGGGCTCATAAAATCTTTGTTATGAAATTAGATTTCGTTCAGAAGACTATATGCGATGTCACTCGCACCCATGCTAACATATGTCTGCTTAATTGCTTTAATGATATTTGGATTATTAGATTCAAACAAACAGTATGCCATGGAAAGACTTATTTTCCATTTCTTCCTGTAAAATTGATGGGGGGCTGCTTAATGAGTTCGAAGGAGGAATTGATCTGTCTTCTGCAGGAGCAGATCCGTATTGAGCAGCAGACTATAGATTCGATTTCAGAAGCTTTGCAAAACTCAAGAAACACGGCGTTCAGGTTACTATTGAATACTGTACAGATGGATGCCACGAAGTACAGGAACATTTGCCAAGCCCTCATCGACCTACTTTCGGGCAGCGCAGTTCACCTGATTGATAAGGTTGGAATGACAAAAATAGCTAAACAACACTTGAGCCTCGAGGAAGACGCATTGCGTAATATAGGCCAAGCCATTAAGAAAGCTGAGGAAGCAAACGTCAAAACATTACTTCAATTCATAGAATCAGATGAAAGAAAGCATCATGAAGCCTTAGAGTCTCTTATTAACCGAATACAAACACCAGAAGAAATTAGCTTCCAAGACGAATTGGGTTATTTCTTAAGACCGCTCTTTGGTTGATGCCCATGGAATAGAATAGCGAAGTGGAGTCGTCGAAGCAATGGCTGAAGATGCCTAAGAGACACTAATCCTTGACTATCGATAAAGGATGATGTACTAAAATTTGAGTTTGTATTAAAAAAACTTAGTTTTCCAATAGATTAGAACCAAACATGTCATACTTTTTGCCCCTTCTCTTCGCTTCTTTGACCCCCAACTCTTCGATTATATCCAATTTCGCTATGGAAATCACCAATTAGTATTAATACTGATACGGAACAAAGTATTCCCGAACATCTTCTGGAAATCTCAATCTGCATGTAACGCCTTCTGTGAAAAGTAAGATATGATGAAAGGAGGTAAGAGGTGATCTTTAATCACCACCATCACAACTGTTCAAGGTTTGCGAAATCGCGTCTTCGAGCCTACAGTGTTAGACCAGAAGTAGTCCGAACTAGTTACCGCTGGAGAATATTAGTCATGTCGTATGCTTGTATGCTTTCTCTTGCTTTGGCTTTTCAGTCGATCCCGCCAATTCTCAGGTTGGTCATCTCTGACCTAAATATAACTCATGCCCAAGCGTGTTTGCTCATGAGTCTTTTTGCGTTGCCTGGCGCATTTATAGCTATCCCCAGCGGAATGGTTTCTGACCGATTTGACATTAAGAAGGTATGTATCACATCGTTAATTCTAATTATAGTTGGAACATTCTTCATAGGACTAGGCGAGAACTTTCTTATCATTGGGCTGGGTAGAACCGTTTCCGGCATTGGCGCCATGATCTTATCGATTGCGCTACCGCGAACGCTCTCACAATGGTTCTCTGGGAAATAGTTAGGCTTAAGCATGGGAGTGTTCAACACAGCAATGCCCCTGGGAACGATAATAATCTTTAACGCTCTGAGCATAATAGGTGTCCATCTGGGATGGCGGATGCCTATATTTTTAATAGCTATTTCCAACGTCATTGCCCTTCTGGCATTTCTATTGATCTTCAAGAATCCTCCACTAGATCCGAAAGAAAGCGGTGTCTGCTCACTCTTAAAGATTGGGCGACCGGTGTGGTTTTTAGGTTTAGCTTGGATGTGGTTCAATGCGTCACTCATCTCTTTTTTCACATTTACAGAAGACTTCTTCATAAGCAGAGGTTACGAGGTAATTTCAGCCGGCTTCCTTCCGAGTATAGTCATGATTGTCACTCTCTTTCTAAGCCCCCTTGTAGGATACCTTGTAGGCAAGTTTGGAAGTGAAGAGTTATTTGTAATGTTTGGGGGTATGGCAATAGCAATCTTGATATTTCTGATTTCAGCTGGTCTATCTTACATTCCATTGCTTATTTTGATGGGAATATTCGCAGCGTTTGTTCCTGCGCCGACTTTTTCCTTGCCTTCGAAGATAGTTAAAGGTCAATGTCTTCCTAGCATTTGGAATACTGATGGCTTGTTCAAGTGTAGGTGTATTGGCTGGGCTCTATCTTTCTGGTTTAGCAAAAGATCTTTCAGGTGAGTACACCATTAGCTTTTTCCTAATGTCACTCTTTGCCGCGTTACAAACTTTTACCATACTTCTCCTACAAGTCTTAAAGAGCCAAGACAGAGCGGACATGTTGAACATGCCAAATAGCATAAGAAAATCGGCAAAATAGACCTTAGTTGTATTTATTATACTCGAAATATCGTTATGTTTTGAGCGTCCTTTTAATACTTTCATCTTAATTGATATATTGCCTTGATACTTTTTCGCGAATTTTTCAGCATTTTTGCCTTAGACCCTAATTACGACAAAGGTCTAAAGAATTTTCGCGCAAGTACGAAGGCGAAGTAATCTAATTCGAATAATGTTTAATAGGGCTCTCATTTTTTTTCTCATCTACTTTTTCCTGTAAACCCAAATCACCAGAGGAAGTGTTATGGCAAGATAGGATAAGTGTACTGTGACCCTCGCCCATTCTGCTTTAACTGTGTAACCGAACATGACTGCAAATATTGAGCCCACTATTCCTTTATGGTGCAACAGACTGTCACTAGGTATGTCCAAATTGTATGCAGGTTGACCAAACCAACTCCATGGAGCAGGACCGGTATATTCTATGATTTCGTGCACTCCGTAGCCAGCTAGTCCACCAGCCAAAAGTACCAACAGGATGCTTGTGAAATAGAAGAATTGCCGTATGTTAATCTTCATGCCTACAACGAATATTCCATAGGCCAATGCAAGTGAAGTCAGTGTTCCTAGGAACAGGCCAGTAACGGTGGCTATAGTGTCTGTAACTAAGAAAGGTGTCAGAAATAGCACTGTTTCTAATCCCTCGCGGAAAACTGTGACAAATGCGAAAGCAACTAAACCTAAAGTGGTACCATGTGTAGCAATTGCCTCTACCCAGCGCTCCACTTCTGCTTTCAGTTCCTTGCCTTTGGTAGCCATCCAGTATATCATCGAGGATAGAACTACAACTGCGATTATAGCCGCAACTCCTTCGAAGAGTGATTGAACGGGTTTCGGAAATGTTCCATACACCGACCAAACAGAGACGCCTAAAATAATGCTTGCCCCCATTGCGGAAAAGACGCCATACCAAACGTACCGGGTTAGACAACTTCTATCAGTCCGAGCTAAATATGCTAAAACTATGGATGTTATGAGCGCAGCCTCCAAGACTTCTCGAAAAGTAATTAAATACTGACCGAGCATTCGGATACCATCCCTTTAGGGCTTACCTAATCATAGTTAGGTTACCCTAATTTGGATAAATAACATAACAGCGTTATATAAATCTTTTTTCGCAGATAATGGCGCTCAAATTTTGAGATGCTCTTTTTCTCGGCTTGAAAAATATTCTCTGTTGCCTAATACGTTGCAGAGACTCAAGAGTGATGTGGTTTTTTAAAGAGTTGCCATCCATGTAGGTCATATTTCACGATCCTTTCATTTACCCAGCAACCCACATTTTATATGGGATATTGGTGAATTACTGTTCAGGTGTAAGGCTAATGGATGTCTTCGAGACCGTAGAAGAATATTTGGAAACACATTGGATATCGGAGTAAAGTAGAGAAAACTAGTGCATATCAAATGGGTTACAGAGCATTTAGGAATATCAGCTCGTAGCGCTGTAGAGATGCTGAAGAAACTAAAAGAAGGCTTTGTAGCATATGAGATCAGACGAGGTAATGAAGGAATCTCTTAAAACGAATATCCGGGAACAAACTGTCTGTGGCATGGAACATCATATGCATGAAGAATTCATAAATGCCTTGTGCATACCATTGAAACATCCTAGGCAATGTCCCGATGGAAACGTGATCGTGAAAGGCAAATGTTGCTCCTGCCATAGCTCTTCAAAAACAAAGATTAGCTAAAGTCCAATAGTCAGGTCTTGCCACATTTCTTCGATAAAATATCCCTTCGAACTTCGCACATATCCAGTAGCATTATTCCATTGATTTTAAGCAGTCCATTTAATGCCAAAAATTCCGTACTAGCTAACAGTAAAGGTTCCAAAAGTAGAGATACATGACCAGAAACCCGACTATAAGGTCGTCTTTACTTTCTTTAACATAAATGAACTAAATCTTCACAATCTAGCTTTAATACCCAATGTCCCTTAAAAAAATAATGGTTCGATCGGAACATCCTTACGTGCTCCCTCCCTCAAAAATAGTCATTCAAAAATAGGGAAGCAAAAAGTCTCAACTTATCCGTACAACACAATAGATGAGATCCAAAAATCACGATCAAATAACTATTTAAAAATAGTTAAGAATGTATGATATCTTAGAAGTGAAAGAATGAAGGTAGCGGCTTTTTCGGATGTTCATTCAAACTCTCTTGCACTCAGGGCTGTTTTGGAAGATATCTCCGAAGAATCTGTAGATCTCATGATCTGTGGCGGGGATCTAGTTGGCTATGGTTCTTACCCGAACGAGGTAATCCAGTTGATTCGTGAATATAAAATCCCAACTGTCCTTGGTAATTATGACGATGGCGTAGGATTTGATAGGGATGACTGCGGATGCGCCTACACAACGAGAGAGGAAGAGGAGATAGGTAAAAGATCTCTAGAGTGGACTAAGAATCATGTCTCAGATGGGAATAAAGCCTTTCTGAGAAATTTACCGAAAGAGATTCGTTGGAACTGGAACGGTAAACAGGTTCTTCTTGTTCACGGCAGTCCAAGACGGATAAACGAATACCTTTACGAGAACCGCCCAGAAAGAAGCCTACTTCGTATGTTGAAGCCCTTACAAATTGATGTTCTAATCTTTGGTCACACGCATATACCTTACCACAGAGTAGTGGACAATGTCCACATGTTGAACGTTGGTAGTGTAGGGAAGCCGAAGGATAGAGACCCTCGCGCTTGCTATGCCACCATCGAGTTCGGCGACACCTTGAATTTTAAGTTCAAGAGGGTTAGTTATCCAATCGAAGAAGCCGTAAAAGCCATTAAGCAAAGCAGCCTACCTATCGAGTTAGCTGACGCACTACAAAAAGCTGGAAAATAATTCTAAGGTTAGACGTTGAGAAGAAGAAATTGCCTAAACCTACTTTTCAGTTGTTTTCTACCTTACTCCAAGAAATTAACAACTTCCCTTCTCTATTCTATCTTTGTTCCCTACAGTGTTCTTTTTTCAAGCCGATTTTTCTCCACTCTTTTTAGCTCACATATTTTTCTGGGTTTCTATCAAACTTTTGTTTGCACATCGGTGCACAAAAGTAGTAGGTTTTTCCTTTATACTCGGACTT
>JAWBOR010000092.1:0-7236 GCA_038826015.1 Bathyarchaeia archaeon | reverse complement strand
AATCCGGTTCCCAAACTATCTCTTTCCAGTTGCCTTCGGGCCTCGGCGCATCTAGTGAAAGATTCAATATGATGTCTTCTTCTTTGGGTCCTTGTTTCCATTGGCCTCGGCGTGGATGGGCTCCTCTTCCCATAAAGATGCAGGATGGTTCGGCTACGTAGTTACTGATTTCAGTTCTAACACCATCGACAATGGCATAACCATATTTTTCCTTGTTAACCTCTCTTAATGCTTTACGCTGCGCGGCGATACGCTTTTTTTCTTCTTTAGAGAGGCTAAGTTTCAGGGCTTTCTCTCTTTCAATATAATCTTGAATTTTTGAGAAGTCAAAGTCTTCAGGATTAAGATTCTCTTCAATGTTTAATGATTTACAGAAGTCTCTGAAGAAATTCTTTACAAAAACCTTGTCTTCAACGTACTCGGTTCCAAGTTTCTTAACCCAAGCTACAGCCATCTCCTCTTGTTCAGCGGTCAGCTCCCTATCCACGCCTTTCACAGATATGTGAAGTTTTTTCCATTCGTATTTTGGTACAAGAACACCGTTGTGGATAAGCTGCTTCATCGGACTCTCACTTTCTGCTGAATTACTTCCGCTTTTTAGTTAGTTTAAAAATTTATCGTTGCATTCGGGTTTATACATCTTTCGTTGAGTAAGGAGACTAGACCCTTAATTAAACGACCTATGAAACGGTGCTGGAAGCATAGCAATCTGGAAGAAAATATTCACACAATTATGCATGCCGCTGATTGTTGATGATAATAACCTGTGAAAACCTCCTAGAGAAGCTTTGAATGGAAATGCTTTAATTATAGCCTTTTCTATATTGGGAAAGGAACCGATAGAATAATTGAGGTATGATGGAATATGAGTGAAGTAAGGCTTCCACCAGCTGTTCAAGAAAGGCTTTTGAGGTTGCAGCAACTGCAGGAAACGCTTCAGACTGTTTTAACGCAGAAACAGCAGCTTGAGGTTGAGCTGCTTGAAGTCGATCAAGCTTTAGCCCACCTAGAGAAAACAACAGATGATGCTGTAATATACAAGTCAATAGGTTCTCTCCTCATAAAAACTGAAAAAGCAAAAGTTACTGAAGAACTTAAAGAAAGAAAAGAGCTGGCTAACATGAGAGTCTCGGTTCTCAGCAAACAAGAAGAGCGACTGAGAGCTCAACTAAAGGAGTTGCAAGAAAAACTTCAAAAGGATCTACGACCGGTTTCACCTGCCCAATAGTGAAAATTTTTTGGGAACATTACAATTATCATCGCTTTCGTATGATCAAATTGAGAAAATATGTGAGATAGCTGAAGAAGCTGCCAGAAAATATGTCATCTCAAAGGTTCCTAGCCGAAGAATTTCAGATTTAACTATTTCCATTGATTTGGAGGAAACAGAAACCCTAAATATCAGCGTTGATGTGGAAGTAAAGCTTTCAGCTCTGTTCAAAGATGTAAATGTGAAAGAAATAGCTAGGGACTCTGTCAAAGCAGCTTTCGAAGCGGTAGAAAAATATCTGAGTGAATTCAAATGCAAATTCAAGATATAGAATTCATCATCAATAAGGTTGAGGCAAAATCTATTCTTTTACTATGCCATCAAAACGCCGATCCAGACGCGATCTGTTCATCCTACGCTTTTTCTCAAATGTTAAAACGTCTGCATCCACAGATGAATGTTGTGATTGCATCGCCTAAGGGCATTAGTCGTCTTTCAAAGTTTTTGTCTGAATACTTTGTTATGGATATAACAGAAAAAGAACCCCAGTTCAAGAATTTCGACGTTATCATAATGCTTGATACAAATACGATACAACAGTTAGGCGATTGGAGCATATATTTAAAAAAAATCTCAGTTCCTTTTATCGTAATTGACCATCATGCAAGTCATCCAGAAACCGAGAAAATCGCGACGTTATGTATATCAGATGAAAACTCGTCTTCCACATGCGAAATCATTTACAGTTTTTTTAAAGAACTCAATATAAAGCCAGGCAGGAAAGAGGCAGAAGCCCTTTTCTTAGGGATAGCCTTCGATACAAAACATTTTACTTTAGCAAACTCATCTACGTTTAAGATCATTGCCGAATTAACTGAGGCGGGCTTTAACACAAGAGAAGCCCTATCAATGATGTCACTTTCAATGGATACTTCAGAACGCATCGCGCGTCTTAAATCTTGTCAAAGATTAAGGCTTATGAGAATTAACAATTGGCTGGTCGTTTTTTCACACACCAGCTCTTATCAAGCTTCAGCGGCAAGAGCCTTAGTTGAAATGGGAGCGCATCTAGCATTAGTGGGCGGACAGAGAAATGACCAAATTCAGATTAGCATAAGATCAAGTCAAGATTTCTACAAACAGACAGATTTCCATCTAGGAAGAGACTTGGCTAAACCCTTAGGCGAATATCTTCACGGCATGGGTGGGGGACATTCTACATCTGCCGGAATAAACGGAATCGGAGACTTTGAAGCTGCCATTAAAAAAGCAACAAAAATCATAAGAGAAAAACTTGGAAAAACAAGTTTTATCCAATAGGTTTATCTTTACTTTTTTGTGTTGATGGAAACTGATCATTTTAGTGTTTTGCCATCTTTGGCTTTATTATTCAGAAATTTTGATTCACTTAGAAGATACGGTTAAAACTCTAATGTAGTCTCCTGTATCGGCGCAACTGTCTGTTGCCTCTTCCATTGAATCAAGTAAATCCTTTAAAAGTAACAAAGCGGCTGGATTTATTTTGTCACCATATTTCAGAAAGAGGGCTTTTATTTCCAAACATTTCTTGTCAACTTTATTCTCTTCATCCTCGACTTTTTCAGACATCGTCCTTGCCTTAAGCGGATCTTCGCCTAAATTTCTCAAGCTCTCTCTAAGCATGGCGGCGGTTTTCACGATGCCTGAAGACATCTCAGCAAAGGCTCCCCATATTTCTCTAGGCAATTCTGTCTCCATTAAGACTAAGACGTTTCTTGCCGAATCTTTTATATGATCAGCCATCATGTCGAGTCGTTTAACTAGATGCATGATGTCTTCACGTTCTTGAGAGGGTAAATTCCCCTTCGTCAATTCTTCAAATACGGCTCTTCTTAGGTTGTCTATTTCCTCTTCTACTCCGAATAAACGGTCTATAGTTGTTTTAGCCATTTCTTTGTCCCCTGCGTAGACTGCTTTAACAGCTCTTTCAAGATCGTTCACGCTGTCAAGTGCCAGAGTCATCTGTCGATAAGCTATGTCTAAAACCTTGCTTTTTCGTCGCTTTTCGAACCATCGTTCCATGTGAAAGAACTCCTTTAACAATTATATTAACAAAAGATTTTAAACCTTTGCCCTTTTTTATTCTACTGAAATCGCCTTCTCTAACCCCTCTTCTGAATAAGGATACAAAAGAACAGAATAAGGCGAGAAGACCAAATCGACATAGTCTCCCACTTTCCATTTCATTGCATCAAAGGATAAAGGATGTCTCACCACGATTAGATCTCCGCTTTCAGTTCGAACCTCGTAACGAACTGCGCTTCCTAAAAAGGTTTTATTCTCAATTCTTCCCTTCCACGAAGATACAGTCTCTCCATGCTTCTTCATAACTACAAATTCAGGCCTTATAGCTGCTACAACCTTGCTGTTTTTATAGTCAACTTTCTTGGTGCTAGCTAAAATCTTACCGTTTATTTTGACCTTTGTACCTTTGCTTGTAACTGATTGTATTTCGCCGATCATGAAATTGGCTTCGCCGACAAAATTTGCAGTGAACAACTTCTTCGGGTGAAGATATAGCTCTAAAGGTGTGCCAACCTCAATTATCCTTCCGGTTTTCATTACAACAATTTTATCCGCTATGGACATGGCTTCTTCTTGATCGTGCGTAACATGAATAGCCGTCAACCCCAAGTCTTTCACCATCTTTCTTAATTCATGTCGTAAAACTGTTCTGACTTTGGCGTCTAAAGCTCCAAGCGGCTCATCGAAAAGAAGTAAAGTAGATCGTGAAGAAAGAGCCCTTGCGATAGCTGTTTTCTGCTGTGCACCTCCGCTGAGCACGTTAGGAAAATCTTTAACTCGGTCTCGTAGCTCCATCATGTTAATCATTTCCTCAACGAGCTTTTCAGCCTCAATTGTTTTCCAGCCTTTTACCATGGGTCCATAAAAAACATTTTCATAGATATTCATATGAGGGAAAAGCGCTATTTCTTGAAAAACGTATCCTATTCCCCTGTCTTGAATTGGAACATTATTTACCAGTTTGTTATCAATGTAAATTTCGCCTTCTGTTGGCTCTATAATGCCTGCGATACATTTTATCAACGTTGTCTTTCCACATCCACTTGGCCCAATTATACATACATATTCCTTATCTTCAATTTCGAGGTTTATATTCTCCGCCGCCGTTATCGCACCATATCTTTTAGCTACATTGATTAAACGAACTGAAGGCATATCACATTACCTCTAATTCTTGGTATAATCCGACAGACGGATACGGATACGTTTTTATATATTCTGATTCTAGGCGTACGTAGACTTTTGTGCCGCTTGAAAACATTTCTCTATTCAGTTTTACTGGAACCTTTGATTGCACTACATCGCCGTTGTCCAATAAAATTCTATAAATAATAAAATTTCCGAGAAAGCTTACTGCTTCAACTGTTCCTGAAAAAAGATTAATCTCTTCTTTTCTTCTCTCTTTTTTAATGATTTTGACCATTTCTTCTCTAATCATTAGAACCACTCTTTCTCCAAGTGAATAATGGGTTTCTTTGATGCGTACTATAAACCCATTTCGTAGTTGAAGCCATGAACCATGTTGATCTATTTCCGTTATAAACCCTTCAAGGAAATTTGCTCCACCGACGAAATGGGCTACGAATATGCTGTTAGGCTTCTCATAAACTGTAAACGGAGCGCCTTCTTGTTGAATTTGACCATTTCTGAGAACCACCATTCTGTTAGCAACCGCCATGGCTTCTTCTTGATCGTGCGTAACATGAATAGCCGTCAACCCTTTATCCCTAATTAAATCTCTTAATTTATATCGAAGTTCAACCCTGATCCTAGCATCTAAAGCACCTAGTGGCTCATCCAATAAGAGAAGATTTGCACCAGAAGCTAATCCTCTAGCAAGTGCAAGACGTTGCTGCATTCCTCCGCTCAACTCATTAGGGTAAGAGTCGGCTCTCCAAGCGAGTCTTGTCATCTCCAACATTTGTCTCGAGATCTTGTACGCCTCGTCTTTGTTAAGCCATTTGGCTACTGGACCGAAAGCCGTATTTTCGATTACGTTTAAATGGGGAAATAGCGCATATTGTTGAGGAACATAAGCCGTGTTCCTTTCTTGAGGTGGAACATCGTTAACAAGTTTACCATCAATGTAAATTTCGCCTTTGTCGGGTTTAATTATTCCCGCAATAAGTTTGAGTAAAGTAGTTTTTCCGCTTCCAGTGGGACCTAAAACACAAATGTATTCTTTATCTTTTATGTCGAGACTAAAATTGTTAATGGCAGTGATCTTTCCGAATTTTTTGGTGACATTAACCAACTGAAGCGAAGGCAATCTAATTCACCTCTTACCTCTCACAATGAACCTTAAAATGAGAAGAATTAGAAAAGATGTGATAATTAGAAAACCGATGCCTAAGGCGCTTTGAGACAAAGTGGCTTTTCCACCCACAATCCAATCAACTAAGAGAATTGGTGAAGTGTACAATTCTTTCGTCCTTACAACAGCTTTAGCAGCCCCTGTTTCTCCTACGGCACGAGTAAAGACCAATACGGCTCCAGAGAAAACAGAATATTTGGTTAGAGGTAACGTGAGTTTTCTAAATATCGTAAATGGTCTAGCTCCAAGTGTGCTGGCGACCTCTTCCATTTCGGGCGAAATACTTTCTATTGCTGCCGCCATAGATTTGACAAAGTATGTGTAAGTTATAGTTGTGTGAGAAAGAACGAGAATCCAAAACTCTGGAAGAAATCCAGAACTCCCCCAAAAGAATCTTAAAGAGACCCCAAGAGCTATTGAAGGAACAATAATCGGTATATCTACCAAAGCGTCCAAGATGGCGGTTGTTCTACCCAATTTCTTCCTAGCAATTAATACGGCGACTGGTAATCCTAACAAAATATTCGTCAATGTGGAAATGAAACCTATAGAATAGGATAAAAACATGCTACGCCAAAATGAACCCCACGGTTCTAAACCGGTTAGAGCCTCATTTAAAGTTCCATCTGTCAACGCGTTTACAAATGGTAATGCGACAAAAAGGGATGGGACTATTACTAAGAGCAGAAATATACCAAGAGTTATTATATCCCTAGACTTTACTGATGTCTGGTTGCTAAGTTTTCTTTCGAATGATGGAAAAGCTTGTCGAATTGGAAGTCTTAACTTTGGAGCTATTAGTTTTATGAGGAAAAATACAACCACTGAAGTCAGGATAAGAATAGAACTCACATAAACAAGGGCGCCTTCCACATTTATGTTGTTAAATATGAAAACAGGTCCATTTTCGAAGGCTCCAGCTGCGATTACCGTCGCCCCTGTTTCAGATAGAGACCTAGCAAAGGCAAGAAGAAAAGAAGCTGTTAAAGCATGTTTAAGCAAAGGAAGAGTTACGGTGCGCACCGCTGTGAAGGGTTGTGCACCCAGGGTTTTAGCCGCCACTTCATAAACTTCCCTATAATTTAAGAGCTCACCAACCATAACTCTCACGATCACAGGGTAAGAGAAGGCAAAATGAAGCAGCAACACAAGCAAAAAACCGGGTGCAATGAGTGTTTCTATGCCAAAGATACTAGAGATTCCGCTGGGGCTACTCCAGAATAGGACGGCTGAGTATCCTAAAGCTGCTGTTGGAATTATGAATGGGATATCTGCCAAGGTATCTATTACATTGATCAGTCGGGATTTACTGCGGACAACAAACCAAGCAAGCGGCAGTGCCGCAACCAAATCTAAAATGGAAACTATAAAAGCTGTTATAAACGACCATATAATAGCGGAGTTGGCTCTTGCCAAGAGGCTTGGCGCATTATATATGTCTCCTAAGTGATTGATTTCTTGAAGAATTCCAGCTAGTGGAGGGAGAAGAATCAACGCAAAGAAGAATAATATGGAGAGAGTGTAAATTAAATATTTTATATATGGTTTCGATGAAAGATCATCCAATGTTTTGAGGAGGCTAAACATGTTTCTCTCTCATTCCGCATAATTTTCGTGAATGAAGATATTATTCTTATCCTAGTTTTTA
>JAWBOR010000091.1:0-7284 GCA_038826015.1 Bathyarchaeia archaeon | reverse complement strand
GTTGGAAAGAGGAAGCGGTTAGGGGCGGACCTCACGGTTTATGGGGAAACCGTTGATGTGAAAGTGAGCTCTCAAGAAACAAAACCTGAATTTTATTATGTTAACTTTGAAAGGTGGCAGAAAGGGAAAGCAGACATTCTTGTGTTCATGCGCTTCAGTTCAGATTTAAAACAGGCTTGGCTTAGCGGTTGGCTTCCAAGTTTCCTTTTAGAATCTTTCCCTGTTAAAAGTTTGCCTCATGCTTTAGCATATAAAGTTGACTCATCTAAACTTTATCCTTTCAATCAACTGCTTAAAAAATGGAGGGAAAGATGAAGGGTAGGCTTAGAATGGCTGGTAAAATAGGCAGTTTAAGTCATGTTTTCATTAAACATGATGAAGAAGCCCTCAATTAACCCTACATATTTATAATGGGGTTATGATACGGTATGTTTCTCCCGGAGCGCCTTCAAGTATTCCGCATATCGCCCATAATAACTGTCCGCCTGTTTAACAAGGCTCATGTAATGCTTTGCGCATATTTTTTGCGGCGCTCGGCCCTCAATAAAGTCGGCGATTGATTCGGGAATCCCAAGCTCAACCATTTTATCAAAGGCGAATTTTCGCAAATATTTTGGTCTCACAAAATTGTTTCTCTCATAAAATTTACTCGCATTCACTCTTTTAACGGCTTTTCCCATAACATTTTTTATTAATATGAGGCTTGACTCTGTAAAATATGCATAATAAGCCTGCTTTGAACCCCTAAAATATGCAACCTCATACCTATAGAAGCTGTTCACTTTAAAGAGGCGCCTTTCATCAAAGTTTGAGACAACCTTCAAGGCTTCAGTTAATCTTAAGCCGCTTTCGAGGCAGAGGAGCCAAACCGCACGGTGCTCAACAGGCATAATGTTAAGTCTTGAAAGACAAGTATTAATTTCCCCCTCGTCTGGAACATTCAAGTCAATGAACTCCGGGTCCTTTGGAATCGCCTTCTTCAGTAATTTTATCCACTCCTCAGGGTAACCCTTGAGAATGCAGAAGTTCAAGAAGGCCCTCAAGCTCATATCGAGATTATGGACCTGTCCTGGAGAAAGATTCTTAAATAATTGGACAACATCAAAGGGGTTGCTTATTGCCTTGTCTGAAAGAAAGCGGTTTAAGTAGTTTTCAATCTTTAAGGCAACTTCTGAGCAGTATCTAGACAAATAAACTAGAAAATCGTCTCTTAAGTCGAAATAGGCGATTTTAAGGAGACTTGGGCTCTCGTGACGGGAGTTCAAATCTCCCCGACCCCATTAGTTTTTGGTGGATGAGCCGTGTTTATGACGAAGCATGTAAAAGCCGCATATTTGCTGTTTGTTACACAATAAGGAAAAACGAATGTTACACAAATCAGATGTAGATGTGATTACAAAATTGAGATTTAAACTTATCAAGTAGCCTCATCGAGATTTTGTGATATTCCTATCGACATCCGCCATTTCTATTTCTTTTGCGAACAGAGAGCTTGAGTCTCTGAACCATGTGAATTCGTTTCTAGTCATTAAATAACGAATTTTCTGAACTGAGTTCTGGAAGTGTTTTTCGCAAACTATTAATTCCATACTTTTGCTAGGATTTTTCGGTTGGCAGGTGTGAAGTTTGGTTACTAAAGTTTTGGAAAAATTCTTTGCGTGTAAGTACTCATTTAAATGTCCGTTGTATCAGCCCGATGGTTTCTCATGTAATAACTCTGGCGAAGGAAAATATTGCGGAAAATACCGTGAGTTTTCCAAAAGTTCTTAACCATCTGATTTCTATGCCAAATTTATCTTTTAAAGAATAAACGTGAATACGGTCAGTTTAAAATATTTTTTCAAATCGCCCTGTTCTAGGCATGAAAAGAATTAGCACCGTGAATGAATTTTCTTACTGAATTTAGTTTCTCACCTCTTTTATTCAATTTGAACAGATGAAAGTGTTGTGCGAGACAGGACGGTGAAGAAATCAGCCGACAAAACCATAGAAATCGCAGCGAATAATCTAAAACAGAAAATAAGAAACTGGAACTGTTATAACACACAAATAATACTGGAGTTTTTTGAAAAAAGAAGATTCTACTTATACAAACTGGAAACCAAAGAAAACCTGCAGGCTCCTTAACCAAAGAGCTTTATTCAATGAAATAAGAAACTTCCGTGGTCATGAGAAGAAGCTACCATCAACTTTCTTTGTTTAACATCCAGTCAAAATAAGCTCTTAAACGAATCCATAAATAACTGTTTAACCCAGACCCTCTGTGTGACAATCTATGGCAGTTGGTTTATTACAATTTCTGCATTAAGGCTTTCAATCGTTGGTTTAAGTTAACCGATAATCTCATCTAAGATCCCATTTAAGTTAACCTTCTCAACCTCGGTGAATTTTCTGCCGACACTTTAGAGAAGAAGCAAGTTTTCAATGAGTTGATTCAAGCGTGCGGCGGCATTATCAATTCTCTTTAGATATTCTAGGCCTGTTTCATCAATTTTGTCGGCTTAATCTTCTAAAAGGAAGCACTAAAGGAATGAATAGCCCTCAGAGGAGCTTTCAAATCATGAAAGACAATACAAGCATAGTTTTCTAAATCTGCATTCGCGCTATTTTCTGTCGAAGTATATGTTTTTTCCAGTTGCAGAAAGCGGAATACCCATTATGACGTCGGCTTCCAGAAACTCCAATTCTTTCGCTGCTGCGCCTATTGTATACATAATTCTGTTATCAACATTCATCTCGCTTGCTGTTTTCACTGCGGAACCCAAGGCTATTCCCAAATCTAATGCTTCAAAGATGCATATGGGTCCCGTGAAATCCTCCCCTTTCTTTTTCTTAGATTTGATAAATTCGCCGCATGTTTCATGTCCGCATGCTCCACAATTCAACGGGTTTTCTGGGATTTTGGGCATGGTTCCTTTAACCCCGATCAAAAGAATCGCTGGAGATTTTCTCACAGAATCCGCGTCCCTTTTGAACGCCGCGAGCGGATTTCTTTTGCGTTCCATTTTGCGTTCCATAGCATCTGCTAACTCGTCTTTTTCTTCGCCTGTGACCACGGCTGTTACAATATTGTCGATTCCGCGAGCTTTTGGAGCGGTTCTGGCGCTTACAGCGATTAGGTTGGCTACTTCTATAATTGCTTTATTTTCGGCTTCAACATTCTTCAGTATTGGCATTATGGTCACCGTTTTGGTGGATTTATCTATCCTTCTCCGCTATAAAACTATTGGAATCTTTATGATCGTCTGTCTTTTGGTTTTCCTTCATCAAATCTTCGGCTTCTTCCAGCATTTTTTCGAAGAAACTCTCTTTTAGACATGGTCCTTTCCCTATGCCTATGCATTCGTCTGTATAAGTGAAGGCATACTGGTTTTCTGCTAAATTTTTTAGCTGGAAAGGATAGAACCTACAAATTAAAGGTCTTATCTGGTATATCGAGCATGATTGGCCATTAAGAAAAACGCATTTTCCATCATTATCCTTTTTCATAACGTAGCCATAAGGCTCTGAACCTTCAATTTTCTCAGCGAAATCATCAATATTCATCAGAGTATTCTTCGATATCCTTTTAGCTTCAATTTTTAAAAGTAAAATCCGCCTCTTCTTCTCTTTTGTGTCTCTGCAGCATAAAGCGCAATTAGAACATCTAAATCGGATATGTTTCGGATAAGAAAAACTCAAATTTCTTTCTCCATATAATCAAGAGAAGACGATTTAGGTATTTTTCAATTTTTGCTTTTTAACATGAAAAAACATAAACACCTGAAAATAGATGGAATCTATTTTTCTATTCTCGTCTTAAAGAAGGACTCTCTTAACTCGGCAACCCGTCTTTTCAGTAATGGTATAAACTCCGAGAGCTCTTCTTGAGACGGCCATCTCTTATATTTGAGAGCGTAGATATCAGCCGTTCTCCCATAAACAACTCCGACCATAAAACTTAAAATAGTATCCAGCTCAGGTTCTATCCCTATTGCTCTAAGAAAAATCTTGTATGCCCTTTCAATAGTTTGCGGTTCTTTTAAAGCTCGATCAATCTCGTCTTCCAAGATCATTCGCGCATCTCGATCTAAACCTGTCATACACCATACCGCCATTCTTTAATAACTGATTAATAACTTATTGTCTTTAATATTTAACCGACTCTATTGTTAATCAAACAATTAAGTCTCATTTAACATCAGCATTGATAAGGGCTCCTGTTTCAGAATCCAGAACCTTTCTGTTTATGTCGCAAAGCCGCTTTGGGTCACTAAGCTTTTCTTTAAAAACTTAACAATCAAATTTCCAACAGAAATAGATGATTTCAGTGATAAGCATTGCACGGAACTAAATAGAATTATGGTTATCTCAGTCTCTGGAAAAAGGCCAAAAATAAGATTTGGTTATGCTAACAGAAGGCAGACGTTAATAAAATTGAAGGAAACAAAAAATATTGGACCAGAAACGAAATCAAAAATTGGAAAACGCTTTTTGGTGATCTAGGCAGTATCTATTGTTACAGTAAGCCTATCGCCCTTCTTAATGTCCTCTGTTGCTTTGAGACTCTTTGAGAGGTCGGCGTATTTCAGAAGCATCCAGATGTTTGTCTTTTCCCCCTTCTTTTTCGAAGTATCGGCCTTGGTACTAAATGATTCAACTTTGGCTATTGTAACTTTTAGTCCTGTCTTATCTCTTGTCACATCCTCTAACAGCTCAAACTCTTTTCTGCGCTCATCTGAAGTGAAGAGATCATTAATCTTAGTTTCCTCGCCTTTCTTAACGTCTCTGTTGGATATTAATTCGACACTCCCCAATTTAGCCATGGCGTTCACCCCCTATTTTTCGTAATTATAATTAGTTAACAAGGCGAGATATAATCATTTCGGTTGACAAATGATTAATTTAGTCACTCATTTTTTAAATTCGAAACATCGCAAAAAGCGAGAATTTTTGATGAGCCTTTACTCTTAAAGCAAAATTATCCTTTAAAGAAACAGCGTCCTCCCTTTCACAGATAATTACAACAACATTCGAGCTTCTTGAATGTTTATCTGTCCAGTAAAAATAAGAGAAGAGGTTATTCTATGCTAATTGGAACGCCCGTGGGCTTCTTCTTTTCGATCTTTTTAAGCGTAACCTCTAACACCCCATTTTTATATGTTGATCTAGCGCCCTTCGGATCAACCTCTGATGGAAGATTCATCTCCTTATGATATTTTCTTTCTTTAGTATCAACATCAATTATTAGACTATTGGATGTCGCATAAAGGTTTATATCTTCCTTTTCAATCCCTGGCAATTCTGCTATAATCTTCACTTCGCTGTCGGTTTCAACTAGGTCTACAAGGGGTTCCCGTTCTTCTTTTAAGCTGAAAGGCGGCTCCCACGGTCTCCTTTGAACCGATGGCTTTAGGTTGCCGAATTCTCTAACTACAGGTTTTCCATCAGGTCCTATGGTCATGGAATAACCCCAGATTATTGGTCCGCTCTCTTTGATGATGCTTCCGTCTGGCAACTTCTTTTCTCTTATAAGGTTTTCAGGCATACGCATAAAGAATCCTCGAAATGTCTCTTCCATCATGCGTTCCACATTCCTCATAATTGTATCTATGTCTTTGAAGTACCAGTCGAAAAATGGGAACAGCCTCCTACGCCTTTCAAACCAATCTCGCCATTCATCCCATGTCATTTCCCAATCACCATCCGTTAAGTTTAAATAGACAAAAAGTATATAAACTTAACTTAATCAATTAATAGTAAACAAGTTGAGGTGAAATCAAAATTGTCTGCACCAGCAGGCGGAATTCCTGTACTTATCCTGAAAGAAGGATCAACAAGGTCAAGAGGTAGAGAAGCTCAGCGCAATAACATTATGGCTGCTAGGATAATAGCTGAAGCTGTTAAAAGCTCACTTGGACCTAAAGGCATGGACAAGATGCTGGTAGACAGTCTAGGCGATGTCACAATCACAAATGACGGAAAAACTATTCTCGACGAAATGGATGTGGAACATCCGGCTGCTAAGATGATGGTTGAGGTTGCGAAAACACAAGACGCGGAGGTTGGAGATGGCACTACATCTGCAGTAGTTGTAGCTGGAGAACTCCTCACAAAGGCGGAAGAACTGCTGAATAAAAATGTTCATCCCACAGTGATTATTGATGGTTATAGAAAAGCCGCGGAGAAAACGCTTGAAACTCTTGAAAAGATTGCAATTTCTGTTAGTCCAAAAGACAAAGATTACCTCAAGAAGATTGCCATGACCTCTATGATTACCAAATTAATTTCTGAGAATCGCGAGGCACTTGCCGATATTGCTGTTGACGCCGTCCTTCATGTAGCCCAAAAAGTCGGAGACGGATACAGAGTAGACCTAGACGATATTATGGTAGAGAAGAAACCAGGGGAATCTATAACCGAGACCAAACTTATTAAGGGCATAGTCTTAGATAAAGAAGTTGTTCATCCAGGCATGCCTAAGCGTGTGGAAAATGCCAAGATTGCACTTCTGGATTGTGCGCTTGAAGTGGAAAAGACCGAGTTCGACGCCAAAATTAATATTGAAAGCCCAGAGCAGATGGAGGCGTTCCTTCACGAAGAGGAGAACATGCTTCGAAATATGGTTGAAAAAATAGCCGCTACAGGTGCCAACGTTGTAATCTGTCAGAAGGGTATAGATGACATGGCTCAACACTTCTTGGCAAGGAAGGGGATACTTGCCGTAAGGCGAGCGAAGAAGTCAGACGTGGAGAAACTTGCTAAGGCAACTGGTGGAAAAGTGGTTACTAGCTTAGAAGACCTCACAAAGGAAGATTTGGGTTATGCTGAGCTTGTTGAAGAACGCAAGATCGGCGACGACAAAATGACCTTCATTGAAGGATGTAGAAACCCACGTTCAGTGGCAATCTTGATTAGGGGTGGAACTGAACGAATAGTTGATGAAGCTGAAAGGTCTGTTCACGATGCCCTCTGCGTCGTCCGTGATGTTGTGCAGGATCCGAAAATAATGGCTGGAGGCGGCGCTCCTGAGGAAGAAGTAGCTAAAGTTCTCAGAGAATACGCCAATTCTCTACCTGGAAGAGAACAATTAGCTGTTCAAAGCTTTGCTGAAGCGATAGAGATCGTGCCCACAACACTTGCTGAAAACGCAGGTCTAGATCCCATTGACATAATCTCTGACCTTAGAGCTCGACATGAAAAGGGAGAAACATGGGCTGGCATCGATGTCTTAGAAGGCAAAGTTGAAGACATGAGAAAACTCGAAGTTTACGAACCCTTGGCTGTCAAGAAACAAACAATAAA
>JAWBOR010000090.1:6526-7285 GCA_038826015.1 Bathyarchaeia archaeon | reverse complement strand
GAGGAGATTTCTTAGAATCTGCCAAAATAGTGGGAGCAGCTACTCTTAATGACCGAATATTAGAAGCAGATGCCGTCCTATGTTTCTAAATCTTTGGAAGTCGGTGTCTTCAATGCGAAAAGTGTACATGGATTATGCTTCAGGTATGCCAATTGACGAACGCGTTCTTGAAGCTATGATGCCGTATTTTACGCAAAAGTATGGGAATCCGTCATCTGTTCATTCCATGGGCAGCGAAGCTCGATCAGCAATTGAAGAAGCACGTGCCAAAGTTGCAGACCTAATTGGAGCAGAGAAAATAGAAGAAATCATATTTACCTCTGGTGGCACAGAGAGTAATAACTTGGCTATTAAAGGCGTGGCTTACAGAAACAAAGCTAAAGGGAATCATATTATTACCAGTTCCATTGAGCATATGTCGGTAATGAATACATGTAAGTATCTTACTCAACAAGGATTTGAAGTGACTTATCTACCAGTTGATAAGTGGGGAGTCATAGACCTTCAAACCTTAGAAAAAGCAATCACAGACAAGACGATTCTCGTATCAATAATGTTCGCAAATGGCGAAATCGGCACAATTGAACCAATAAAAGAAGTTGAAGAGATCGTGCACAACAAAAAGGCTATGTTACATGTTGACGCAGTCGCCGCCGCAGGTCAAATACCAATAGATGTCAAAAAAGAAAATATCGATTTGGTCTCATTATCCTCTAACGACATGTACGGTCCTAGGGGAGTAGGTGCCCTTTACGTCAA
>JAWBOR010000090.1:0-6516 GCA_038826015.1 Bathyarchaeia archaeon | reverse complement strand
GGACAAGGATTATGCCAGAAATACATGGCGGCGGACAAGAAAAGGGGTTACGATCTGGAACCGAGAATCTGCCGGGGATAGTTGGCATGGGAAAGGCAGCCGAGATCGTTAAGGCTGAGATGTATAACGAATCCGCACGGTTGGTGCGTCTGAGGGATAGGTTCATCAAGGAAACTTTAGAAAGCATACCCGCGTCGTTTTTGAATGGGCATCCAACTATGCGTTTGCCTAACAACGTTAATATTAGGTTCAGTTACATTGAAGGCGAATCTTTAATATTGAGTTTAGATATGGAAGGCGTGTATTGTTCAACTGCTTCGGCTTGTACATCGAAAACGTTGGAACCTTCGCATGTTTTATTAGCTACAGGTTTAAAACATGAGGAGGCGCATGGTGCTTTGCTTTTTACTTTGGGAAAGCATAATACTGAGGAAGATATAGATTATGTGTTAGACATATTACCGAGAATAGTGAAAAGATTGAGGGCTATGTCGCCTTTAACACCTAAAGAGTTGATCGCATAATGTACACCGAAAAAGTTATGGAACATTTCAGGAACCCACGTAACATGGGTGAAATCCCAGATGCAGACGGTGTTGGAACAGTAGGTAACCCTGTCTGTGGTGATTTAATGACTATCTACATTAAGGTCAAAGATGATCGAATAGCTGATATTAAGTTTAAAACTTTTGGTTGCGGCGCCGCTATAGCAACAAGCAGTATGACGACAGAATTGGCAAAGGGCAAAACTCTTGACGAGGCGATGAAAATCACTAGGGCTGATGTGGCCAACAGTCTAGGCGGGTTGCCTCCGATAAAGATGCATTGTTCCAATTTAGCTGCTGACGGGTTACATGCAGCTATAGAAGATTACCGTAAAAAGAAGGAGGCCTCAAAATGAAAACTTCCCTAAAATGCGAACAGTGCAATTTGGAAATATCGGGGGAAAAATGCGTTTTCGCCATTTATAAAAGGGTAATAGATGGAAAAGAACACTATTTTTGTTGCGTTCGTCATACCGATGAATATGAAAAACAAACAAGAAATAAGTAACGCAAACAAGCATGAGAGTTTAAAAGAACTAAAAAACAAATAAAATCTTTCCTTTTTGTTTTTTCCCAAAAATGAAAAAATAGAGCGGATATTTTCAGATGATGGAAAACTAAAAGAACTATTTCTAAAAATGGTGAATATGTCCTTTTTTGGTCAGAAAAGCCTTAAATAACCGTGTTTCTAAAGAAGGTTCAGTAAAAGAGGTGTATGAGATGTATAAAAAATTGATTACCGTTCCGCTGTTGATTTCCGCGTCTGTCTATGTTTGGCATGGTTTAACATTAGAGGCTTTGATCAAGAAATTAGACCTACTTTTCAGATGGATTAGCATAGAAAATCCACATGCACTGTTTATACTAGCGAGTGTTTTCATTACTTTCGCTTTGTTGTTTTGGCGCTCACGTGGTAATCGAATTGTAGAACTTTATGAGAATTAGGCGGGGAATACATTATGAATGAGAATATTGTCGACCTTATAAGGCAAGCCGTGAGAGAAGTCGTTGAACAACGAAAAACAAAAAAGACAAACATAACTAAGAATCTTCTAGTCATCCCTCCGTTGTTTAAAATAAACAAT
Source organism: Bathyarchaeia archaeon (assembly GCA_038826015.1). Classification (GTDB taxonomy): domain Archaea; phylum Thermoproteota; class Bathyarchaeia; order Bathyarchaeales; family DTEX01; genus JAWBOR01. Next base: position 4,886 of record JAWBOR010000090.1, on the reverse strand, counting down.
AAGTTACGCGAAATCAAACTTTGCCTTCGGTAGTAAGTAGAAATAAGTGTTTACCTCATTTAAATCGCTCTAAAGTCTTGAGACGTTTATCATTTAGAAAGCATACTGAAAATTTTTCCATCCTTTCTACTTGTTATCCCAGATGCTTCTCTAGGCGATAAAGAATTTTTATAAATCCCTAATTAAAAATAACATCATCATTTAACGGAAGTTAGAAGGAAAGAAGATGGGTAGCTATTTAAAACTAATCACAGTTTTTCTTTTCATAAGCTTTCTTATATTGTTCCATCAGTTTCTAAATTGGGGAGTATGGTTTGAGATAGAAGACTTGCATCATGAGACCTTTGCTCTATTCTTTTGCGCGTTAGCTCTGGGAACAGCCATCGGTAAAATGCTGAGCTGCCACAAATAATTTTTGAAATGAATGAAAGCCAATTAACTCTTTAATTACTCTGGATTCGTTATAACAAAGTAAGGGGTACGTACGCAATGCAAAATATTAAATCTCTAGATGTATTTTGCGTTCATAATTCTTATATCAGTTAATGAGAAAGCTTCATTGAAATGGACTTGTTTAAGAAGAAGAAATCTGAAGGACAAGAAGAAAAGAAATCCGAAAGGCAAGAGGAAAAATCTCAGATAGTTGAAGAAGAAGTAAAAACCGAAAAACAAGAAGAAGAAATATTTAATGACGTGGATGCTTCTGAAATCTTGCACTATCTAAAGGAATTCTTAAGATTACTTCAGAAACTCGACAAGCAGAAAGAAATTTTAGAGAAGCATGTACATCAATTACAACAGAAAATTGATGAAGTAGACAACTTGATTTCAAAGCTTGAGGATCAAAAAAGAAGCCTCTACGGAGACCTTGAGAAGAAACGAGATCAAATTTCTAAGATCAATGAGACCAAGATGCTCTTACAAAAAGTTACCAGCGAAAACTCCACCTCTTTAGAAATGATGCCGCAAAACTGATTCATGAAAGTAACATGCGTAAAATGGGTTTTTGAAAGATTTATATTCCTTTTTGGCGAATTGATGAAATATGTGGTTTTATGGAGGTTTTTGTCGGGACATCTGGCTGGCTTTACGGTTGGAATGAGAATCAAAGTTTAGAATGGTATGTAGAGAATTCTGGTTTAAACGCTATAGAACTGAACGCGAGCTTTTACCGGTTTCCTTTTCCTAACGCCGTAAAGTCTTGGGTAATAAAAGGAAAGGAATTAAGATGGTCGGTTAAGGTTAACCGTTGGGTAACCCATGTTTTCAGATTTAATGAAAAAGCCTTTGACCTTTGGAAAAAGTTTGAAAAGATTTTTGAACCCATGTCTCATCTTATTGATTTTTATCTTTTTCAGATCCCTCCATTTATGAAGACTAGTTTTGCTTCTAAAATTGATTCTTTCGCCAAAAAGACCGAGCTTGGACAAATGTTTGCATTGGAAATCAGAAATCTCACATGGTTTGAGATAAAATGGGTTAAATGGGCTTCCGATATCGGTGTTACTTTGGTGAGTGTGGATTGCCCTGACTTACCTTTAGACGTGTTTAACACAAGTGGCTATGTTTACGAGCGAATGCATGGAAGAGAAGGTTGGTATACGCATTATTATTCAGATGATGAATTAAAAGAAGTTGCGAAAAAGATAATCGGGGCAAAACCGAATAAAGCATATGTTTTCTTTAACAACGATCACGCAATGCTCAATAACTCAAGAAAAATGTTAGCAATGCTTACTGAAACTTAATTAGGGTTTTTAGGAAAATTAAGTTATTTAGAGCTTTTATCTTAACTTTCGCTGATGACATCAGCTTCTAAATAGGTTGGATAAGCCTTTACAACTCTAATACGGACAAATTTTCCAAATAGGTCAGAATCGCTTTTAATGGCGATCGGTTTGTAAGCAAAGTTTCTTCCGATCCATGAGAAACCTTTCCCTCTTTCATCGACGAATATTTCGCCTTCCCAATTTAGCCATCTCTTATTTCTTTCGAACGACAATTTTCTTACCAACCCAGTCAATTTTCGGCTTCGATAATTGACCTCTTGGTCGTCAAGCTGCTCCATCTTTTCAGCCTTCGTCCTAGGTCTAGGAAAGAACCTTGAGACATTAACAACGTCGGGTTGAATTTGTTCCATTAATTCAAGCGTCGCTTCAAATGCATCACGGCTTTCGCCGGGGAAGCCACAGATTACATCCGTGGACAAGGTTATGTCAGGAATTTCCCTTCTGAATGAATCGACTATCATTTTAAACTCCTCGACCCTGTATGATCGGTTCATTCGTTCTAATGTCTCATTGTCTCCGCTTTGAACCGGCAGATGAAGAAACTTGAAAACCTTTTTGTTTTTGTAGGTTTCCACAAGTTCTGGAAGCATTCGTAAAACATGATTAGGATTCATCATGCCAACTCTGATCATAAATTGTCCTTCAATCCGGCAACATTCTTTAAGAAGCTCAGCCAAATTCGTGTTGATGTCTAATCCATATGCTCCGTTATCCTGGGATGTCAACCATATTTCCCTTGCGCCTTCAGAAACTGCTTGTTTGACTCTATCTGCAATTGACTTCTTTGAAAATGAAGCGAAACCAGTTCTGGCAAGCCTTACACAGCAAAAGGCACATGCCCCAAGACAACCTTCAGAAATCAACACGATTTCAATGAGCGGGTTAAACCTCATCTTAGGCAATTTCAATTTTTGAATTGGTTTTTGAGAGAAGAAAAACTTGTGCTTTTCACGATTCTCGACTGATTTAATAGCCAGAGGCATCTTGTCAATACTCCAAGGGTCCATCATTACGGAAAAATTCGGAGCAGCTGAAATTATAGCGTTCAAATTGATCTTGGGCAGACAGCCAGTAATTATAAGCGGTTTGTTGAGTAGGCTAATAGAACGCAGCTTTCCAATGATTCTGTCTTCAGTCGGTTTCTTAACCCCGCATGTATTCATCAAAATGAGTGTCGCTCTGAAAGGATCGTCTATCAACTTATACCCTGCTTCACTCAAATAGGAAAACATGATTTCAAGATCAAACTTATTTGCGGCGCAACCATGAGTCTCGACGTAAACAGTTTTTTCATTAGGGATGTCAGACCGCAAGTTAAAACCTGAACTGGTTCTCTGCATAATTTACCAAACAAATCCCAGTGGGCACTCTATATAAAGATGATTCTTTCATGCGAACATTTTAAAATTTCAACATTAAGGAAAAATATGGATAGCCTTTCAGTTCGATTTAACAAAAATAAGACGGCTGTTAGACGCGAACAATAGAAAATTTTATAAGTACTATTCGCAAACATGATTAAATCATATTTTAATAATATTATAATATTATTTATAGTTACGGCTTACTAACTCTTTTTTCGCTGGTGAAAAAAATGAAGCTTATCACAATATATCTTCCTGAACCATACCTTGAAGCCTTAGATGAATTAGTCGATAAGAGATATTATCCCCATAGAGCTGAAGCCATTAGAGCAGCTGTCCGTGATTTGATCGCTGTAGAATTATGGAGACGAGAGAAACATGGAAAAGCTAGCAGATAAGGCGCTACAATACATGTGGAGTGAAGAGATACAAGAAGGACTTCGAGAACCCGGCTATTGTAACATCGTGGTTCTAGGAGTTGGAGGGGCTGGAAACAACACAGTGAATCGGCTCATGGAGTCAGGAATCCTAGGCGCAGAGTGCATCGCTGTTAATACTGACATGCAGCATCTGAATGCAATCCATGCAAAACAGAAGATCCTCATAGGTGAAAAAATCACTCGTGGATTGGGCTCAGGCGGAGACCCAAACGTCGGAAGGGCAGCCATTGAAGAATCTTTAGAACGAATAGACAAGGTTCTCAAAGACATCGATATAGCTTTTGTAACAGCGGGGATGGGGGGCGGAACAGGCACTGGCGCCGCTCCTGTTATTGCGCGAGTAGCTAGAGAGAATGGTGCAATTGTAGTGGGCGTAGTCACTATGCCCTTTAAGATTGAGAAGGGACGGATTGCTTATGCCATTAAAGGACTTACAGAGATGCGAAGAGAGTGTGACACTGTAATCGTCATTGACAACAACAAACTGATACGGCTTGTTCCTCAACTACCGTTAAATGAAGCCTTCCGAGTTGGAGACCAGGTCTTAGCTAACATGATTAAAGGAATAAGCGAAACAATATCTGTGCCAAGCCTGATAAACTTGGACTTCGCAGATTTTAGGACCATCATGAAAAAAGGTGGAGTAGCCATAGCAGGGGTCGGCGAATCAGATGCGCCTAACAGAGCTGAGGAAGCTGTGCAAAAAGCTCTAAAGATGCCGTTGTTGGATATCGACTACACTGGAGCCAAGGGAGCTTTGATTCATCTTTCAAGCGATGACCAATTAACTATCGAAGAAGCAAACAGAGTCGGTGAGATTGTCACGCAGATGATGAGCGAAGACGCCTTAGTTATTTGGGGAGCCAGAATAGACCCGTCATTAACAGGAACCTTGAAGGTTACGCTTGTGATGACCGGGGTTAGGTCGCCATATCTGTTAAGCGGATTCGGGTCAACGCTTCCTGAAATATACGATTTGGAACAACAAAAAGAACCAGAAAAACCTCTCAATGTCGATTTAGGCCTATATCAACTTTATGAGGCTAAATGAAACCCTTCTTTTTCCTTTTCTGTATTATTTTTTGTAGTCTTAGCGTCCATGGCACTGCTTTTCCGAGAGGAACAGTCATACCTTTCTTGACTGCTTTAACTATTTCTTCAACGCATGATTGTGGGTTGACGCCTTCTATATTAGTATAGGCTAACCCAATGGCTTCTGGGAAATGTGAATCGCTTCCTCCAGTTTCAGGAAGATGTAGACTTCTCGCAAGTTTTCTACTTAAACAAGTGAG
>JAWBOR010000089.1:0-7338 GCA_038826015.1 Bathyarchaeia archaeon | reverse complement strand
ATCGTAAACTTGCTTAAGACCGCCTTCTACTTTCATTTGTTTACCAATCAAGCCTATGTTGGATATTAGGCTTGTACCACAGTCATGGGGACATCCGCTGACGTTTATATGCAAATTCATACTATTCAATACTTCCAAGCCGAAGCGTCTCTCGAGATGTTCCACCACGTTCTCGAGCATTTTCTTTGCACACGTATTGATATGAGTTGCTTTTCCGCAGAAGTCTGATGCACAACCCACACTGAGCCATCTGGTCTTAGATCGGTTTATAGGGATCTTCATTTCAATTAAAGCTTTCAAAACTGCTTTCACATTATCTTCCCTAATGTTTGGAATTATTACGTTCTGAGTTGGAGTAAGTCTAAGTTCTCCGCTTCCAAACTTATCAGCCAAGTCAGCTATCTGATTCATTAATAAATCCGATAATCTTCCTCCTAAGAGTGGGATATTAACATAATAGTAGCCTTCAACCTTTTGAGGCTGTATACCTTCATGGTCCGTTTTCCTTAAGAATATTGGACCGTCATAACTTTGGAGCTTTTTGCCAATCTTGTTTTCAAGAGTTGAGATGAATTTCTCTATCCCCCAATTTTCAATAAGCCACTTGAACCTGGCTTTTGCTTTGCTTTCCCTATTGCTGTGATCTCTATGTATTTCGACTATTGCCACTGTGATATCAAACACTTCCTCAGGCCTGATGAAGATTTTCATAGGTCTCGCTAACCTTGGTCCCGGCAGGGATGCCCCGACACTGCCTCCAACTAAGACTGTGAAGCCGATTTCGTCCCTATTCTTAACGGCAACGAAGGCCAGATCGTTTATCACTGCCCTAGTACAATCAGCACTGCAACCGGATATCGAGATCTTGAATTTTCTAGGAAGATCCAAGAAATCAGGATTTCCGGTAAAGAATTCAGTTATTTTTCTAGCAATGGGATAGGGGTTGAATATTTCATTCTTTTCAATTCCAGAAGCTGGACAGCATACGACATTCCTTACGTCGCCATATCTTGCACCTGGAAAACCCTGGCCGCACATGTCGGTTGTAAAACCCAGCTCATCCATGAAATTGAAGATATCTAAGGAATCTTCAGCCTTAATCCAATGCAATTGTATGTCCTGTCTATTTGTTATCTCCGCGATCCCTCTGCTGTATCTCGAGGATAGTTTGGCGATTTCACGGAATTGGCTAGATGATAGAACTCCGCCGGGAATCTTAATTCGGAGAAAATGATGTGAGCCAGTAATGTCATAAGGATTACTATCTCGACCTATAGAGTAGCGTCCAACGAATTTTTCAAAATCCTCTGCTAAAGAAAGGGACAATTTGTTGCAATCCTCCTAGTAAAGGGAACACGACAATATTTCGTTTCACAAATGCTCTCGCATGCGCTAATCCCCAATCCGTTTACCACTATTTCGTTATACAAGTGGTATACTTCTTCCTTACTCCCAACGTTCGTTACTATCATTACGCCGCTTTTCAAGATGCTAATTCTTTCTCCGGATTTACTTACAAATGTAATCCCAAGGTCCGCTTTAACTTTTACATTGAAGTCTCCTAGATCGTTTAGGAGGCGAAATAGCCTATCCATATCCAAATTAAGATTTCTTCTTGGAACTACCAGAAAAGTTCTTCCTCCTTCTCTCCCGCAAACTTCGAAAACGTTCTCCTCGCTATTTTTAAATTCGACAGGGCGATTGCCACAGACAGGGCAATTCTCCATCCTCGATATATCTATACTCTCGAAGGACATTTCACTAATATCACAATACAGTAGTTTTCCGGCTAGCAACGGTTTCTTCCCAAGAATTATTCTCACAGCTTCTGAGACCTCGATGCTTGCTATTATATTGAGGATTGACGGATGAACTCCCACGGTAGCACAAGTGGGCAATGTGGTTTCATCAATACCTCCTTGGAAACATTCTAAACAAGGTGTGTTTCCAGGAATAATCGTCGAAACATTTCCAAAGGTCATTATCGCAGCTCCGTAAACATACGGTACTCCTAGTTTTTGACATGCGCGGTTGATGGCATAACGGGGACCCATACGATCGAGACCGTCAATAACGACATCCATCCCCTCGATTATTTCATAGGCATTGCGGTAATTGAGTGATAGGGTTATAGGCTTGACATTTATGTTAGGGTTTAGCTCCTTTAATCTTTTTGCAGCAACTTCAACTTTTGGATATCCCAAATATTTAACACTATAAATATATTGTCTCTGTAAGTTAGATATTTCAACAACATCATGGTCAACCAACTGTATGTATCCCACCCCCATGGCAGCCAGCTGAAGAGCAGCAGGAGAACCTAATCCACCTAGACCAACTATGCAAATCCTTGCATTCTTAAGTTTAATCTGTCCCTCGTAACCAATATCCGAAAAAACTATTTGTCGTGAATAGAATTCAAGCTCATCGTTTGAAAGTAAGAGGCTTTTTGATGCATTCGGAGGGGGGCGAGATGAAAATTTAGCTGGATTCTGTCCAGCATCTCCGAATTGTTCAGGGGCATAGTTAACCATTCTTTCCATCACCATCAGGGATAATGCTTAACCACCACCAACAGCAGGGACCAGCAAGACTTTATCGTCATCGTTCAGCCTAGTTTCTAGCCCATCTAGAAAACGCATATCCTTACCATTCACATATATATTTAAGAACCTTTTAGGCCTACCATTTTCATCGTAGATCCTATTTCTGAAACCCTCTCCATACTTCGCTATTAAAGCATTTAGAACTTCACTTAATGTTAAAGCCTCAACAAACGTTATCTTCTCCCCTGCAATTTTTGCCAGATTTCCAAACAGAGCTACACTTACTTTACCCATCTATACCAACCTCCTAACTACTTATTGCATCTTTAAGATGATTGGAATCGGGTGCTATTTCTACCACGCCGAAAGTATAAGACGAAAATATTTCTAGAGATTTGAAACCGCTACCTGTTATGAGGCAAACGACTTCTTCATCCCTTGATATCTCTCCCTGCTCAATCAGTTTTTTGAGGACAGCGATCGAGACTCCTCCAGCCGGTTCTGCGAAGATGCCCTCTGTTTTCGCTAACAGTTTCATCCCTTCAACTATTTCCTCATCAGTAGCATATTCGGCAAAACCTTCAGATTCCCTTATCGCTTTTAAAGCATATATGCCGTCACCAGGATCTCCTATGGCCAGACTCTTAGCGACCGTCTTAGGCTTTTCAACGGGGAAAACCTCCTCATGTTTCGACTTAAAAGCCTGGACGATGGGGGAACATCCCTCTGGTTGTGCACCTATGAGCCTCGTCCCCAACCCTTCTATTAGACCTATTTCGTAAAGCTGTTTTAGAGCTCTCCAAACAGCGCATAATAATGCTCCACTACCCATTGGAACCACAATGTTTTCAGGGGCCCTCCACTCCATCTGCTCGCAAACTTCGAAAGCTATTGTTTTAGAGCCCTCCACATAATAGGGACGTATGTTTATGTTTACCAGGGCCCACTCGTATTCGTCAGAAGCCTGAGCTGCAAGTCTGTTGGCATCATCGTAAGTACCCTTAACCGCTATTATCTTGGCTCCGTAGGCAGCCGCCTGAAGAACCTTACTTTTCTCCGTGCTGGACGGGATAAAAACATAACATGGAAGGCCGGCTTTTGCAGCGTGAGCAGCAGTAGCCGCCGCCAAGTTTCCTGTCGAAGCACATCCGACGGCCCTGAAGCCTAGCTCTAAAGCCTTTGAAACAGCTACAGAGGCAGGCCTATCCTTAAAAGATCCAGTTGGATTCACAGTATCGTTTTTCACATAAATCCTTCTAAGGTTAAGGGCTTCAGCCAAACGCTTGCATTCTTTGAGAGGAGTAAAACCAGCACCTATGTCTACAATTTTTTCATAATCGTTAATGGGTAAGAGTTCTCGATAGCGCCATAAAGTCTTATCTCTATTTTTAATAAGGCCTTTATTGAGGGTAATGTAATCAAAGTCATAGATAACTTCAAGTGGAGCAAAACAATGTTCGCAAGCATATATTTTCGTCGGCGGATATTCTCTACCGCACTCTCTACACTTAAGAGACTTTACGTATCCCTTTTCGAAGCCGATTGGCTTTGCGTGTTGAATCATTATTAACACCTTGGAAGCGCGAGAATATAACTGGGTTATAAAAACCTTTCTTGAGAATGTGAACTCAATTACTAAGAGTAATAAATATTCTTCTGACAAGATATTAAAGCCAGTTTTTAGGTTCGGATATAATCGTTTTATTGTTTATTGAAGAAAATCTTTATAACTGGGTTATAAAAATCCTCGAATAAGAGGTGATGAACAAGTTGGATTCATCTGAACCAAAAGCAGAAAGAAAATGGTCATCACTTTATAGAAGTGAAGACTGGTGGGCTGTTTGGCTGGGCTTCGCTTTATTAGGCCTATCCGTTATCAACATGTTTTCATGGATTCCGAGCATAGGAAAATGGGACACAGACATTTTCGCCTCTATCATCTCCCACTCCCTGTATTTCATAGCTCTGGCTCTGTTACTACTTGTAATAAGCATCATACCAATTGCAACGATGAAAGGCGATCTAAAGAGTTATGTCTTAGGCTTTCCACTTGTCTTCATATTGTCATTTATAGCAATTCTAATAGCTAACCAGAACTATGTTAATTACTGGGGGTTAGAATACGTTTTCTGGGCCCTATTGCTCGGATTGTTTGTAAACAACATAGTGGGTTTACCTGAGCGATTCAAGTCTTCGATCAAAACGGAGCTATTCATAAAGATTGGTTTGGTCTTACTGGGCGCGGAGATACTTTTCAATACATTGCTTTCTGCCGGAGCCTTTGGACTTTTCGAGATAACAGTAGGGCTTTTCATAGTTTGGTACTTCTGCTACTACCTTGCGATTAAGCTTGGCTTGAGCAAGTCCTTTGCCTGTGTTATGGCAAGCGCAACCTCTATTTGCGGTGTTTCCGCAGCAATAGCTGCTGGAGGAGCTGTTAAAGGAGATCCGAAGGAAGTAAGTCACACGATTTCGCTCGTGCTACTCTTCTCCATACCTCTGCTAGTCCTCATACCATTCGTAGCCAAGACAATTGGAATACCAGATGCGGTTGCTGGCGCGTGGATAGGGGGAACAATCGATACAACGCCAGCAGTAGTGGCTGCGGGTGCTCTATATAGCGATAAGGCTATGAAGATAGCATCAATAATCAAAATGTCTCAGAATGTTTTAATAGGCATAACCGCTTTCGCCTTGGCAGTTTACTGGACCCTTAAGGTTGAGAAAAACCCGGATGAAAAGCCGAAGCCAATAGAGATATGGTACAGATTCCCCAAGTTCGTATTAGGCTTCATAGTGGCTTCAGCCATCTCATCATTCTTACTCGTCCCAATTCTCGGAAGCGCTGCGACTAATCTCATAATTAATCAAACGAAGAACATGAGAACATGGTTTTTCGCAATGGCCTTTGTATGCATAGGGCTAAGCACTAACTTCAAGGACCTCCTCGAGATCGGGCATGGTAGACCTCTGTTGGTATTCACAGCAGCAACTTTGTTTGACGTAGCAGTGTCTTTGCTATCCGCATACATCTTCTTCGGTGGAGTGATATTCCCTCCGCCGATTTAATGAGGAAGGACAGCGCGTTTGAAAAAGTTCAGTACCAGGGACATTGCCTCGGTCGCGGTCTTCTCGGCCATCTGGATAGTTTCACAAACATATCTCGGGTCAACGATCAGTCTATTAACCGGGATTCATGGTGTTATCCAGCGTTTCCTCGGTTGGTTGTTAATGCTAGTTTTGGCTAGGATTAGTGGCAGATTTGGAAGGGTGACGATCATGGCTATGGTATCGTCATTTGCCACAAGAATTTCCCGCTCTATACAAATATACTCACTATTCGTGGGCTTAGGCTATGTCGTGGGAGGATTAGTTTTCGACTTGCTGTATTTCTTGCCAAAAAGCAAAAAGGGTATAAGTAAAAAATATACTATTTTTGTTTCACTGGTCTCAGGTGTGGTGGCGTCAATACCCTATATGCTCCTCTACTTATTTACCCTCGGTTTCTACGGTTTCTTGGTGTGGTTTCCGACTTATGCTCCAGACATGGTAAAGAGCGTAATATTAAGCATCCTAGGGACTTCGACTGGATTGTTAATCCTACCGTTGATTGAAACTGGGGTTGCATATCTGCACAGGAAATAAAGATTTTGGATTAAGGTAAAGATTTATAAATCATTTATATAACCGAGTTATATTGTGCAAGGAGACTAAAATTGAGCAAGACCTCCAGCATAGTTAGTCTTCGATTGTTCGAGAAGTTTGCAGAAGACCTAATGTCGACCAGAGGATTAAAACCATATCCGATCGAAGAGATTAAGGATCTTAGCGATGGCAGAAATATACACGTATTCGTAAAGCGAGAACACGATAATATTGATGGTTCTGATCCCATCAGATCAATAAAGAGGAAGCCGGCAAACCTAATGGGATTATACGTTGAAGAAATTAACCCATATGCAAGATTTTGGATCTCCGCTTCTTCGGGCAATTTTGTTGAGGAACTCGGTATTTTAGCAAATGAGACAGGTAAAGACCTTTTCGCCGTTGTGCCTCCTAGAACACCGAGTCAAACGTTAGAGACCTTAATGAACTTAGGAATACATGTCGTAAAAGTTTCCGAAGAAGAGTATGACCTCTGTCCAAGAGAATTCACGGTCTTCTGGGTTAGGGCAGTTGTAAATAAGTGCAACAAGATTTTAAATGTGGATCAGTACAGTAGCATTTTAAATCCGCTTGCCCATCTCTTGATGACCGCCAAAGAAATAGATGGGGAACTCAAGGATTTAACACATATATTTATTCCACTGGGTAGCACTGGGACATTCACAGGCATATGCGAATATTTTTCAAGGTTCCATCCGAAAATCAAGATAATTGGTGTTCAACCTACAAGGGAGCATCATATACCCGGTGTTCATTACGTGATGGGCGATTGTAAGTGGAGCCCGGAAATCTTCGGATTACTCGACAAAAGAATGTTGAAAGTTTTGACAATAGACGATAGCTCCGCATACATGGCACTTATGGAATTGGAAGTTAAACATGGTATTCATGGAGGACCTTCAACTGGAATGGTATTTGCTGCAGTAAAGCAGGAGTTGAATAACATTGAAGATGGCAGTAATGTGCTTATACTGTCAGCCGACAGTTCTTGGGAATATAGAGAGTGGAATAAAACCATTTTGAAAAGACTTAGGGATGAATCGAGATTCTCCGAGAAAGAAAGTTTATTACTGGAAATGTACATGAAAATTTTAGAAAAGAGGGAAAATAGCTTAAGAAGAATGAT
>JAWBOR010000088.1:0-7387 GCA_038826015.1 Bathyarchaeia archaeon | reverse complement strand
TTTTAAGCCGTGAAAAGACAAAAGAGCTAACGGAAGAGCTTAACCGATTCTTTGAAACCAAAGTGCCTATAAGCAGAATAAGGCATGGTTCTAAACAGCAAATTGAAACTTTGATTAATGAAGAAGCATTATTGTTCGCTAAATACCTACGCAACGAAAAAGACACATGGATTCCGCGCATAATTCAATTAAACACTTAGATCCTTTTCCCTTTATTGTGTATGATAAAAATTTCCACATGAAAACAGAACCATAATTGGACCAGACAAATCTTAAATAAAGATAGCTATTCCTTATTATTGGATGTGTTTGTCTTGAAACTATATCTACAATGGACTTTGTTTTGCGGTTTAATTGCTTGTTTTCTTGCAATAGTGGCGGCAATTTTAGCGGGGGCCTCAACCACTAATATTCCCCCCGATCCTTCCCAAACACAACGGTTAATCTTCGCTTCGTTACTGCTTTTAGTATTTGTTATGCTAGCATTAATAGCTGCTTTGAGAGAGGTATCACGTCTTAAGAGTTGAGGAAACCGCTTCTAAAACAAATGTCTGGGGTCTCTGGAATGTGAACGTCAAGCCAAAGGAGAAGCCTATCATTAGGCTTGAGGTCATTAATAGTCTTCATAAGTTCGTCTGAAAGTTTCTGCACATTGCTTTCTTCGCATGCTTTGGGTTTGGGTTTGGGGGTAAAATTTTTATTTGGCGAAAAAGTTAAGAACGATATCCGAGATAGCTTCTTGAAACCTTAAAGGGGTTGAAGATTAATGAAGGTTAAGTTTGGTTTGGGCGGTTTAGGGTCGTCAGATGTTCAAATGGGTATTAAGCACGCTATGCTTGCCGAGAAAAGCGGTTTTGACGGAATTTGGATGGCGGATCACATCCTTGGAGCAAACCTTAACTCAACATGGGTGGAGGTCTGGAGCGTTTTAGCCGCTATTGCAGTAAAAACTAAACGTGTGAGACTTTACTGCGGTGTCACTGATCCTTTGAGAAGACACCCAGCTCAGACAGCCCAAACGCTTGCAACTTTAGATCGAATATCAAATGGAAGAGCAGGCATTGCGGTTGGAGCCGGCGAATCGATGAATCTGCTTCCATTCGGTTTAGATTGGAGAACTGAACCTCTGTTAAGACTAAGGGAAGCTACAGAAGTCATAAAAATGTTATTGGAATCTTCTCCAGCAAAGCCTGTCAAGTATAAAGGTAAACATTTCCAATTGAAAGATGCTTTTCTACAAATCGAACCGGTTCAAAAACCTCGTCCTCCAGTTTTCATAGGTGCTTTAGGACCAAAAAACAGAGAATTAGCAGGCGAAATCGCTGACGGATGGTGCTCCTGGCTTCAATCGCTGAAAACTCTCAAAGAATCCATTGAAGATATACGCAGAGGAGCGGAGAGAGCTGGAAGAAACCTCGAAGACTTTGAAATCGCTCTAAATGTGCCCTTCGCAATCTCGAATGACCTTGAAGAAGCTTGGAAGGCAATACAAGACGGAGTAAGAGAAGAATTAGTTTTAGAAAGACGTGTCCTCAACAGCATGGGTTACACTGATCCATTTAAAAAAGAATTGGCTATTCAATGGACATTGCCCAGTAAGGAATCTTTTAACCGCTTAACCGAGGCGAAGAAACTGGTTCCCAAAGAAGCCATTGAAGCGGTCTCAGCAATTGGAGACGTAGAGACTTGCATAAAGAAAATAGAGGAACGGGTCGAACTAGGTGTCAACTGGATAATCGTTGGAAACTACGGCCCGAACTATGAGAGAACTCTAAAAATATTCCAAAAAGAAATCATACCTTACTTTAGCGAATAATGCGAGCAGCTAAATGCTTCATATGAAGCTTTATAGAAGTTTCAGAATAATCTTCAAGTCTTAGATTGTAAGTATCTTTGGAAATATGAAAAATCAGATAATTGAGTAAGATTTAAATTAATGCCCGATTACCTTTTGGCACTATGTCGAAGATATTAGCAGCGATTGCCAGAAAAACCTTAGGATTAACGCTGATATTTAACTCACTAGTCAGTTTAGCTTCTGTTTCGAACATTCTTATCAGTTTTTATTTTAACGGATGTACTTGGAAACCTTTCTCTCCGTATCTGATAGACGGCTCATTATTCTGGTTTACGATTCTAACCGCTTTCTTGAATATTGCCCCCGCTAAACTGATTGGTAAAGTCGACATGAAGAGGGTGTTATTTCACCATTATGTTTACGGTTTCATGTCAATATTCACATCACTGCTGTTAGTAGCGCTCTTTGCGCCTGCATACATATTTATCTTGTTAACGCCTTATCAAGGTTTCCAAACAACTGGTTTTCAGCTCATTCCAATCTATGCCGGTTTGTTCTTCATGTATGGGGGTTTAACCCTTGTAGTAGACGACATCTATGACATGCCCATAAAAATGGGAAGGATTTTTGATAAATTGAAAATGAAGATGTTTAAATTGAGCGATTTTGTTCAAAGCTTACACTTCTGTTCAAGTTTTGCATCAATCTATGTTACGATTTCTGCTGCAATCTGGTATTTTGAAAACCGTTTTTGGTTAAAAAACTGGCCGCTGTGGAATATAGCTCACATAGTTTTTATATCAAATTTGTTTGTAACAAGCGTCTGGGGATTAAAAATAGTGAGAGGGAAATTGTGGTTTAATACTTTAAAAAACAAAAGCGTTCCTGAGATTGAGGAAAAATCATAAGCTATTTTCGTCAGGTTCAATTTCACAGGCATCAATCATTAATATAACAACTGTTTTAGACTCTGGCTTCAGCTTTTTCTGTTTTCTCGTTAACAGCTTCGCTTAGCGCAAAAAGGATCCTTCGCCAAAAACCAGAACTTTTTTCAGCTTCTTCCATTTCCAAACCAGTTTTAAGGGCTTTATAGATTGCTCCGTCCTCATAGAGAAAGAAGCAACCTTCCTCAATATCTAGGCTTATCCTAACTAGTTTGCATTTTTCAACAGGTTCAGGTTCCATGATTTTAATTCAAACCGTGTATGAAAAAAACTTATGAATTTTAGATACATACTTAAGATCCCTTTCTTCTTGATTGACGAAGGAAAATAACATTTGCGCATTATTCTTTCTGTTTAATCTTTTCAATGATACTCTGTAAAAGGTCCCAGCCGCCCGTAGCCTTTGAATTTACGATCTTGAAGGCTGTTTCCGAATCTATTATCTCTAAAAACTCGCCTGCTACTTCTTTAGATAAATACTTAGCAGCATTTAGAACTTCACCGTTTAACCGAGAGTCTGCTACGTCTGCAAGGTGACAAATTAATGCTTCAACTGTTTTAGGCGTTATAGGTCCAGCCTCGCCGTGAGAGGCTGCAACTATGTGAATTAAATCTAATGGAAATCCTCTTTTGATCATTTCGGATACAATCAAAGTTAGGTGGTCAAGTCTCTCGCCTAGCGGCGAACTAACGTAAGATCCATCTTCCTTTATATCATAAGTGAGAGGTTTAAGAATGTCATGCAAAAGAACGCCGCCGATAACTAAATCTCTGTTGACCTTGCCTCTATAGATTTTTTCTACAGAATCGCATAAAGCTATAGCAATTTTTACAGCCGACACGATGTGCTCTATGAGCCCACCTGGATAGCTATGATGTCGAAATCTGCTTGCAGGAGCTTCTTCAAGCGTCTTCCCAACATAAGTTTTTCCTTCAACCTCCACGGTTAAATCATTCAGAAACTCTAATACTCTTTGTCGTAAAGTTTCATCTTGAATTTTATTCACAATCCCTTTCAATCTCACATCCAAACAAACCACCATTCTTCCTTCTTTTTTCTAGGATTTATCATCTGCGATTCTATTCTTAGTCTGCTCTGCCAATAAGTGGGCTTCGCGAAGTGGTTCTGGGAACCTATATTTTGTTGCGCAGTGCAAAACAATCTTTACGGCAGTTTCCAATGAAACCTTGTGTCCAACGCTGACATAAACAGGTTTTACGCTAGGCTTAGTGAAAACAGCTCCACCAATGAGTTCGCCTTCATGGATTATAGGTTTCCAACGATCGTTTTCGTTGTCTTCGACTTTTCCGCATAGAAGGCTCTTAGCAACACCTATTGTAGGGGCATCTAAAACTATGCCGAGATGACAAGCGAATCCAAAATGGCGGGGATGGGCGTATCCTTGCCCGTCAACCAGAAAAATGTCCGGTTTTATTCTTAGTCTTCTTATCGCCGAGGCGGCTGGAGGCAATTCTCTGAAAGACAAAAGCGTAGGTATATAAGGAAAACTTGTTTTTTGTACAGAAGTTTTTTCCTCAATCGGTTTCATAGAATCATAATCAAAAACAGCCACAGCGCCAACGGAATATTTATTAATGTAAGCAACATCAACCCCTGCGATAAGTCCTATGCGGCTGGGTATGTCATTTCTAGGAATTACGTGTTTAGATAGAGCTAACTGTAACTCTTTAGCCTTCTTAAGTGAAAGATTTGAATAGTCAAACAAGCAAATAAGTCACCGAATCCCGCTTAGTTTTTACATCCTTTCTCCTAGAAATATTTTACATCGAAGGTTAAGAAAGTTCATTGCTTCTTTTTATTATAGCTTCTTTTAATTCTTCTATAGATTTTTCAAGCGAGCTTCTTCTAACTTCAATCGCGACATCTCCTCTGGTTGCCTCGATGACATGCCTGGCAACATCACATTTTCTCCGAAGCCCTGGAATCAAAATGAACAATTCATCATGTTTTATCAACTCTGAATATATGCTTTCCATATATTCTAAGCTTTCTTCAGCCAATTTATCTTCGCCTTTCCGTATTGAATCCAAGGCTCTTCGTCTAAATTCACCTATAACATCGGACAATCCTAAAACGTATGAATCCATGGTAACATTGATCTCTCCGAAATCTACAAAGCGTTTCTCCTTAACTAATTTCAGGAATATGCAGGCTTCGGCATATTCTTGAAACGCTGAGTCTACGGAGCCTGTATAAAAAAGATCAGGGTTATTGCGTGAAAGCTCACCGAGATTAACTAAAATTTTCTCAGCTTCTTTTAACGTGTTCTCGGCTTCTTCAATCTCAGTCTTATGTACTAGAAAAATTGTCTGTTTGGATAGACGCGTAGCTCTCCGCACAGCTATTTGGATTTCTAGGCGAAGCTTATCTTTTTTAGCCAGTTCTTCTCGAATTTTTTCAAGAACATCTCCTAAGGACATATAATTTTCACGTTTTTATCCATTTATTGAACCAGTAAATACTGAAATTCTAATGATGTAAGTGCCTATTAAAATATCTTTATTGCTTTCAATGATACAGTGCTTTAAAAAGATTTAAAACTGAGGAATTTGATTGTAGGAATGCATCATGATTTTTTATGTTGATCTTTCGGCTTCTATTTTTTGTTGATAACCTGATCTAACATAGGCTTCTACAGGGTCAATCGGAAGCTCTTTTTCTAATCTAGCCATGTACAAAATTGGTCTGACATCTGTTAAAAAAGCATCAAGTAAGACTCTATTTGCCAATATAATCTCATTTTTGTTCTGGTTTTCTCTTAGCTTTTTCTCATCAACGAGCAAAGCCTTAGTATAAGAGATCATCAAAGAATCAATAGAATGCAAGACGGCATGTATGCGATTTTCCAGTTTCGAACATTGGTCAATCATGTAAACCCAATTCTTTTTTGAATCGTCATTGCCAATGACTCCTCCTGAGATCAACTCATGGAATAGCCTAAAAATTTTAATATTCGGCTCAACTGCTTCATCGTCGTCAGCAGCATATCTGCTGTTGAAATGAATGCCGCCGATAATCTTGTTCTCTATCAATCTAGTAACAATGTGTTCAACGTTCACTCCATGCGGATGATGCCCCAGATCAACTAATACACCTGCTCTATCGCCTAATCGTCTAGCTAAATCAGAGGCAACAGACACATCAGAAATAACCGTATGATAGGTTCCAGGTTCGAATAGCTTATATTCAATAAGCATCCGAACAGACTTAGGCATCTTTTCATAAATTTCTTTCAAGGACTCCATTAGATTACGTTCTGCAACGCGCATTTCCACCTGACCGGGATATAAAGATCCATCTGGAAGCCAAAGACTTAATACTCCAGTCGCATATCGAAATGCTATTTCAGCAGAAACCAAAGTATGTTTAATAAAGCGTTTTCTGGTTTCCGGGTTGTTAGCTGACAAACTGCCGAAATGAGTACCCTCAAGGAAATATGTTGGGTTAACAGTGCCTATTTCTAATCCCAATTTTTTTGCGTAATCTCTTAATTTTTTGAAGGATTCAGCTTCAATTTCATCGAAGGGCGCTTTGTCAGGATCGTCCCATCCTACATGGATGCTAACTCTTGGTGTGGCACCTGTCAATTTATTAACTAATGCTACGTCGTCGAGCTTTTCGTAGATATTCCTTGCTGCACCAGGAGGTATATAACCGCTGAACCTACCTCCTCCAAAGGTTCCGAATATCCAAGATGGTACTTCAACTGTAAACGCAGAAACCTTGCTTTTCACTTGATTTATATCTATGCCTTTTTCAGCTAAGTCTTCACCTAAAAGTTCATATTTTTCGGCTAGTTGCTGTTTGTCGTTCTTAGGCATTTTGCCACTTTCCTTTATTAGAAGGTTAATTTACTCTATGAATGGATAAAGTTTATCTATTGTAAATTATCAAAAGATACAGTCGACTTCGACATCTCGTCAAAGAATCTAAAGTTTTGAGGATGATGCAAAGATATGAGTGATAAGGAATCAAATATCAAGGATACAGCGGCAAAGAAAGGTGTTTTCACTGTTTCCGTGAAATCTTCCTTTTTTTGGGTTGAGCTAGTAAGAAAAATCATACAGTTTCTGAGCTTCGTTCTTTTCAATGGCGCCATTTTAGGCTTATCGATTGTACCCCTGGTCTTGCCGGTCTTATGGACTTCGGGTTCTCCTCATGGGACAGTTGGCGAAGCCTTCGGGGTTCTCCAAGGGTTAATTTACAATATCATTTTTCCTTGGTTGCCTTTAGCATCGATTTTTCTTTTCGCGGTATTTACTGGAAGATTCCTATGTGGCTGGGTCTGCCCTTTTGGATTCATCCAAGATTTATTAAACTATATCAAAAAAAGAAAACGTGATATTTCAGTTCCAACACATAAAAATTTAATTTACGTAAAATACTTTATTTTAACGCTAACCTTTATCATTAGCATTGCGTTAGCAGCGGAAAGTGTAAGTCCTACAGGACCCATTTTTGGAAAAATACTGGGGGTTTTTGCCCAAGCTCCTTTCACCGCCTTAAGTCCCTCAGATACCGTATTCGCTGTTGTTCCAAAGATGTTTTCGTTTTTTTACCAAAACGGTTATCAGAATTTTTGGGTAAGTCTTTCATCTCCGTTACTTTGGACACGTTTAGTCA
>JAWBOR010000087.1:0-7396 GCA_038826015.1 Bathyarchaeia archaeon | reverse complement strand
CTAATATTTTTGAGCGTAGAAGGCGGGTTGGAATGGTTTTTCAGAACCCTAATCCATTCCCTAAGTCAATCTTTGATAATGTGGCTTTTGGTCCAAGAATCCACGGAATTAAAAATGAGAAAGCATTACGAAAAATCGTGGAAGATAGTTTGAGAGAAGCCGCGCTCTGGGACGAGGTTTATGATCGACTTGAAGAATCTGCTCTTGATCTTTCTGGAGGACAACAGCAGAGACTTGTTATTGCAAGAGCCCTCGCAGTTAATCCAGAAATCATTCTTTTAGATGAACCATGTAGCGCTTTAGACCCTGCCGCCACTGCAAAGATAGAGGCACTAATGCGAAAGCTGGCAGAGAAATACACCGTAATAATTGTCACGCACAACATGCAGCAGGCTGCCAGAGTGTCAGACTTCACAATATTTCTATATCTGGGAAAACTAGTTGAGTATGGAATCACGAAGAATGTGTTTGAAAACCCAAAGAGTGAACTGACGGAGAAATACATAACAGGAGAGTTTGGTTAGGTGAAAAACGCATGAGTCGACTAATTGACACCGGCTTAGAACAGTTGGCTAACATGGTCTTTCGCATGGGAGAATTGGCCCACAAAACAGTTTCGCTTTCCCTTGGTAGCTACATTGAGGGCGCAAACGCCTACGAGCAAGTGCAAAACCTATCAGACATGTTGATTATGATGGCGGATGAAGCTGAAGACAAAGCTTTCGAGTTGATCTCACGGTTCCAGCCTGTCGCATCTGACCTCAGAATCCTAAAATCGTACATTAAAATAACTTACGACTTCGCTCGATACGGAAGATACGCACTAGACATCTCACAGATTTACTCAAGACTTGGCGGGTTAAAAGAGTGCGAAGACTGGATTAAGCAATCAATAAGAGAAATGAGCGAAAAAGTGTTAAGCATGGTTCGCACAAGCGTTGACTCGCTCAAAAGTCACAATACCAACCTAGCAGGAACCTTATCTGAAACCGAAAAGCATGTTGATAGTATGTATTTTGAATATCTCGACAGATTGGTTGAGAAGGCACCAGCCACAAACAAGTGCACAATCTCCAGCGTGCTCGTAGTTAGATATCTTGAAAGAATCGCTGATCATGCAACCTACATCGGCGAGTCAATCATTTACCTCGCAACAGGAGAGAAGGTTACATTAAGATGATCTCGCATAAAATTAAAGAGAGGTGAAAAATTGGCTAAAGGAAGTTTCGCATGGTTTGAAAAACGTCGAAAAACAGACGCGTTGAACCTTGCACAAGAACAGATAACGAAAGCACTTGATACCGCAACCCTGTTGCACAAAGCCGTCCAAAGCGCTTCAAAAGGAAAGAAAGAGGAAACAAAGGGCTTGATTGAAAAACTTTCGAAAGAAGAGGAAGAAGTAGACAATCTGCGAAGGTCAGCCTTCAAGGAACTGACAAACGTCGCCGTATCACTGGAATTTCGCGAGGACCTAATGCATCTTATAAAACGCCTTGACTTAATGGCAGACCACGTGAAAGACGCAGCAAGAAGCGTCATGATTCTGCTTGGAACAAGTGTCCCAAACGAAATCTGGGACCTGAACCTCAGAATCGCTGAAGCCCTTGTCCAAAGTGCCACAGCACTTCGTAGCAGCATTGAAAAACTTGGAACAGACCCTGTTAGGGCCAAGGAAATCGCCACAGAAGTAAACCATATAGAAGGCCGAATTGACAATGACTATATCGAAACCAAGAAACTGTTCATTAAATACACACGTCAGGTTGATTCAGCCACGCTATTGATACTCAACAACCTCTTAGAGTTCATGGAACAAGCCGCAGACATGTGCGCTGACACAGCAGACTACATAGCAATATTAGCAAGCGAAGGATAACAATTGATGAAAATGAAGAAACGGGGGAGTTGATTATTCCTTCGATTAAAAAGATGATTCTGCATTGGCAAGAGAAATACCGTTTCATAGCTAAAAATGAAAAAGGGCTTTCTGTTAATTTCGATGCGCCCATACCGAATGGTGGTGAAGAAACCGCGCTATCACCGATGGAGAATGTTCTAGCAAGTTTAGCTGCATGTAGTAGTTATCATGTTGTAACAATATTGAAGAAAAAAAGGCAGGATTTCTCAGACTATACTGTAGAGATGACCGCGGACAGAAGAGATGAACCACCAAAAGTGTTTACCAGCATTCATCTCAAATACATTATTAGAGGAAAGAATATTAGTGAAGAGGCTGTTGAAAGCGCAATAAGACTCTCTGAAGAAAAATACTGCTCAGTAGGCGGAATGTTAAAGAAGGCGGTTAAAATAACATCTTCATATGAGATAACAAAAGAGTAACAATCTGGATTGATCTTATCTGATTGTTGCATAGCCAGGGTTTGTTGGTAGCTCTGGAAAACTTCGAGGTCGCGTTTTCCTCGTAAACCAGTGTTACGCCAGAAACTAAAATTCCGAGAATTTAAACCAATGTTTAAACCTAAACCCTCACTGCACTTCCTTTAAGTAAGCTTACATCTTTGTCGAGATGCATGTGGGATCTGTAATATCTTGAGGGAATTCATCAATAGTCTCTCTAACCTTGAACCATGATATTGTTGACTTGATCCTTCAGAATTTTTCAGTCTTTTATCTTTATTGCTTGAGATAAAACAATTTGGGCAAAGCATACGAAGATGCTTGCAGCTAAACTGAAATAGTAAGGTGCATTCAGCATATACTCAGATATAGCTCCACCGATAAGTGGTCCTGTAAAACTTCCAATTCCTATGAGGCTTTCAAATAGACCCGCAGCATAACCTCTTGTTGTCTTCCAATGTTCAAAAATTGCAGATATAGCTGCTGCGTAAGATATTCCAGATCCCAATCCGAATACAAGAAATGACAGGGTGAACATTTCAGCATTAGAGCTGAAGATAGTCAGCAAAGAAGCTAAGGCAAATATTACTGAACTGAAAATAAACATTCTATTTTTTCCCATTCTTCTTTCTAATTTAGGTGCCCAAAAGAAAGCTAACATTCTTGATAAACCAGAAGCGAATGTTATTGAACCTATCTGATATGCTTGGATACCTAAATAAACAGCGTATGCGGGAAACAGTGTCATTATTATCCCGCCGATTGAAGAAAAAAGTAAAATAGACATCAAAGCTGGCACGATTAAGATTAGATTATTTTTTTGACCTTTGACTGTGGTAATCAGTTCAGTTTTCTCTTTGTGTCTTATAGGTAACTCTTTTACTGAGACAAAACAGATTATGAACGCAATAAAAGCCATAAACAACGAGACAATAAACGATATTTGAGTTGAGAACTCGCTAATGAGCGCTCCTCCAATCAATGGTGCAATTATCATTGCAGACCCCCAAGATATATTAAATTTTTTCACCGTTTCTTGGAGACTCGAAGAGCTCGAGTCAGTTATCAACGATTCAATCGAGGGCCAAAATGCTGATATGGATATTCCTTCTAAAAGTTTAACAGCGAGTAGTAAAACTGGATTTTTGATCAAACTATACAATATGCAAACAACTACATATAGAAGAATTGATGCAGAAACCAAAATTTTTCTATTAAATCTGTCTGAAATAGCCCCCAAAATCAGCGGCATAAATGAGTAGATTAATCCTCCCATGGAACCTATTAACCCTATAAGAAAAGGCGACGCTCCTAAGAAAGCTGCGAAGATAGGAACTGATAAGCTCACAATGCCTAACGCCAATTGAAACAGAAATGTAATTGCCAACAGCGATTGAAACGCTTTCAACATAGTTCTTCTTTGCATCAAATATATCCCTCAGAATGGTTTACATTGTTTTTGATGAATCAAAACCATATTTAAGGCTCACTGATCAACAAACTGAATCTTGAATATTGAAAGCTATTAATAAGAATTCTAAATAGGTTGCAATAGACTTATAACAAGTTTGTTTGATGCTTTCTCCCAGCTATTCGAGGTTTCTTTCTCAGCCTTTTCTTTGATAATGTTCTATGCCCCATGGTGGGTCGAAGGGTAATCGTGTTTCTATCACAGTCGGCTCATCTGATTTAAGAGCTTCCTTTAAACATGATTTCAACTGATCTATGCCATCAACTTTCAGTCCTTTAACCCCGAAGGCTTCGGCGAAACGTATAAAATTAGGGTTCGTCAAGTCTACTCCCATGTATCTTGATGAAAACATGATTTTCTGCGCATATTTCAGAACCCCATAACCTTGATTATTGTATATGACAATGGGAATGTTAACATTGTTCTCTACGGCTGTTGCAAGCTCTTGGCATGTCATCATAAAGCTGCCATCGCCACAAAAAGCGACAACTTGCCGCTCAGGATAGGCAATTTTTGAGGCTATAGCCGCTGGTAAACCGAAACCCATGGCTACATAGCCCGCTGGATAGAGGAAAGTGCCTGGCTGATATGTTTCAAAGATCCGCGCCATCCAGTAGGCTGGGATTGTCACGTCCGCAGCTACTATGGCATCTCTTTTGAGAATTTTTCTGATTTCTAAAACTGTTCTTATCTCGGGGCGGTTGGAAAATTCAAGTTCAGACTTCATTCTCCTCTTAATGTCCATAGCCCGATTTAGCCACTCTGTTCTTGGGGTTCGGATGCTCTTCTTGAGTTGATGCAGCATTCTCTGGGGGACAACCTTAACATCTCCGACTACTCCTATCTTAACTGCGTAGTTTTTTCCGATTTCGGTTTCATCAATGTCCACGTGTATGAGGGTTTCTGGAAATTTCACTTTCCAATTTCTTGTGGATGTTGCCGAAAACCTGGTTCCAAGAGCTAACACTATATCGGCTTCAGCTAAGATTTCTTCAATGGATCCGCCTCGAGCTAGGCAACCTAAAGATAGAGGGTTATCTTCTGGTATAACACCCTTTCCCATAATCGTCGTAATCACCGGGGCTGAAAGGGCATCAGCTATCGTGATTATTTCTTCTGAGGCGCCTGACCTTAAAACGCCCCCGCCAGCCAATATTATGGGTGATCTGGAGTTGGCAAGCAGACGGGCGGCTTCTTTAATAGCTTCAGCGTTTCCGGATGGTTTTTCCCAAACGTCTTTTAGGGAAACAAAATCAATTTCGTCTGTGGCTTCAAGGATATCGATAGGGATTTCAAGTTGAATTGGTCGCGGTCTCTCAATGTTCATCGATTTAAACGCTTGATGGATAGTGAGCGGGATATCCGTTACCTTTCTAATGCATTTATTCCATTTCGTCAAGGGCTTGATTATGGATAATTGGTCCACCTCATGTAGGGCACCCTTGTTTTTTCCAATGAGGCTTGATGGAATCTGGCCTGTGATTAGCAAGACTGGTGAGGAGTCGCAGTAGGCTGTAGCAATCGCCGTAACAGTGTTGGTTGCACCTGGACCGGTTGTTGCGAGGCACACTCCAACCTTGCCTGTAACTCTTGAATACGCGTCCGCCATGAAAGCTGCTGACTGTTCATGTCTTACGAGGATATGACGAATTTCACTGTCTTGTAAGGCATCATATATCTCAAGAACATGGACTCCAGGTAGACCAAAGAGTATGCTCGTTCCTTCTTTCTCCAGAGCTTTAATAACAGCTTGCCCGCCAGTTATTGTTGGAATCTTTGAATTTCCCCCAATAGTATTTTTACATATTGTAGTAATCTATAGCTCATTGTTTATTATTTCTGTTTTACTAAGCGACTTGTAAGTTAACCTGTTGCTATAATAGATAATTCATAACATAAAACTTATTTCACGTTTGGTCTATCTTAGGTTTGGTGAAAAAGAATGGTAAGTTGGGTAAGAGCCCTCAAAGCTGCAGGCGTTTACATACTTTACGTTATAGGCTGGATGATTGTTGGTTTGATATTTGTCGTCGCGGGAATTTTTTCTATGTCGGGAGCCTTCAAAGTTCTTGAGACCCCGCCGTACTACTATTTTGACTGGGGATCAGTTGGAGGAGGAATAATTCTGGTCTTCATTGGTTATCTGATAATGGGTCTTGGAATGTTAGCGACCTTCTTCAAAATCAGCTCTGAAGTCATCGCCGAAGAAGTGAGAAGACAGAGCAGTATGGCTATGTATCCGTATCCATCAATGCCTCCGCCGCCACCTCTGCCTCCTACTGCTCCTCCGCCTAAAAGGGAATAAACCACGGTTCAACGGCTTCTTTTCCAAAGAAGCATTCACAGCATACATCTTCTATCCGATGAACCCTTTTTTTCTTTTATGAAAGTAAATCTTTTAAATTTGAACTCCAATCTAGGAAAACGTTGGGGTCGTGGGCTAGCATGGTCTATGCTACGAGACTTGGGCTCTCGTGACGGGAGTTCAAATCTCCCCGACCCCACCAAAAATCTCGCTGATTTTCATGAACGGGACTTGAAACAAGGTTTTCTTTAATCGGAGCGACGCTTAGGCTTTTTCTTTTTGCGATTTCATAAAGCGCCTTTAAACAGGCTTCCTTCGGGTTTATGTTCATTTTTCTTAGTGTTACACTAAGTTCTTTTGGAATTCTGAAGGCAACAAGATTTTCATTCTTTTTTCGTGCTCCTTTCAAGTGTAACACCATCAAACTAACCTCCAAAAACAAAAAAGGGAAATTATTGGTTTAGAAACCATTCGTCCTGCTCAACCTTCATAAGAGCCCTAAAAACCTTTTTTCCGCCAGTTCTCTTTTCTGCTGAACTCACATAGATGGCCGCATATGTGCTGTATCAGTCTTTGCTTTAAGGCTGGTTTTGTGCTCGCCATCTCTCTCATGCCACAAATAGGGCATGCATACCAATAGGTGTTAAAACCCACTTCTTTTTTACCTCCTCCTTTTTATTTTCACCATTACCAATATTTCAAGATTTGGCTGTTCATGATTTTCAAGGCTTCAAAGGCCGGCGCCTGCTTTTTCCACCACTCCTCAAATTTTCTATTCGATTTCCAAATCTCCGTTTCCAGGCAAATTGTGTTCTCATGCTCCTCTGCGAACTTTAAATGTTTGCATTTTCTACCCCGATAAGTGAAGTCAGGGCAACTGCAAATCTTTTCTCTCAAATCAACCGTGTAAAACTTCCTCTTCTTGTTGAAACTCTCAATTTGAATTAAGCCAGGCTTAAGAATCTGAATCACAACTCCATTAATCTTGGTTGCCATTTCACATTCCACTTTTTCGTTTTTCTTCAAAAGAATAAAAACACAAAGGAGTATTTAAAACTTTCGTTTTTCCACCGAAAAACTTATAAATAAAAACGCTTTTTTTTAAACACAAAGAAAAAGAAAGGGGAAAATGAAAAATGAAAATGAGCATTATTGTTAACGAAGAAGTCTGGGAGAAAATCTCAATCCTTGCGGCTAAAAAGAGGAAAAAGAAGCAGGAAATCATAAACGAAGCGCTTAAAGAATACCTTGAACGGCATAAA
>JAWBOR010000086.1:0-7491 GCA_038826015.1 Bathyarchaeia archaeon | reverse complement strand
GTAATAAACTTTTTTCAAAGTGCATACTCTCCCATGATATAATAAGACTAATTCCTAACTGCAATGATATTTTAGGATATATCTACGCTTATCTTAATACTTGGATGGGTCAAGCGTTCCTTAGTAAAGACCGTTATGGAGCGACTATCAAACACATAGAACCCGGTCATGTTGCAAATATTTCAATACCTTTACTTCCTGAATCTTATGTGAAAGAAATTAATGAAAAAATATTAGAGGCGCACAGGTTAAGAGAAGAGGCGCAAGAACTACTAGTTGAAGCTGAAAAAACATTTTACGAAAAATTAGAGCTTCCCAGGTTGGACGATGATATAATTGAGTATTTTAACGGAAAAGAGGGTAAGCCAATTAAGGCGTTTACTCTGGCCTCAAATGAGTTACTTACTACCCAAATTAGGCTAAATGCCTATTCTTATCTGCCAATTTGCAGATATGCAAGAAAAATTTTGGCAGAATGTAAAGGCAAGTTTGATTTGAAAAAATTAGGAGATCCAGAAGTTTCAAAGAAAGTTTTTACACCTCCAAGATTCAAAAGAATTTACGTAAAGAACGAAAAATATGGGATCCCTTTATTACAGGGCTCGCACATACCCATGCTGAAATATTTTGACATCAAGCTGCTTTGGAATAAAATGGAAAACCTTAACGAATACGTCATCAAAAGTAATTGGATACTGGTAACGTGTTCAGGAACTATTGGAAGGGTTTTTCTTGTAAGTAAGCTCTGTGAAGGATGGACAGCAACAAACCATATGACAAGAATTATACCTTCCGAAAAAACAAATGCGGGATATCTCACAATATTCTTACAATCTCCATATGGCTTATCACAGCTTCAAACATTAATTTATGGTGGAGTTGTAGAGGAACTTGGTGAAGCAGGTGAATTACTTAGCGAGATATTGGTTCCTATTCCTTCCGATTCAACACAAGAGAACATTGGAAATTTGGTTATTGAAGCATATGAGAAGAAAGATCAGGCGAATATGCTTGAAAACGAGGCGGTTAAAGCCTTAGAAGAAAAATTAGCTGAGGCTGCAAAATGAAAGAAAATATGAGTTTAGGCACAGTTGACGTAAAAGAAATTAAAAATCAATTTAAAGCGATCGTTGAATGCGTTAAAAAACATGGAAAGCTCATAAAAAATCCTCTTCTAGAACCGGCGGAAGAAGAATTACCCATCGATTTAGAGAAGAGAGAAGATGATGAGAAATTTAGGAAAAGAGAATGTTTCAACATAGAAGTCCCAGAGAATTTAGAAAAGCCATATGTATCGATAGGTGATCCGCTTCACCGAGAAAAAAAGCATCTTTTCAGATTTTTCTTAGATGGTAGCCTAAAAACTTATTACTTAGGTGAATACATAATTCCAGCTCTTTCTTTTCCATTTATGGCTGGAGAAATCGCAGCCGCATGCCTATTTAGAAATGATAACGGGACCCTTTCTGTCCCGCCAAACGGCTTTAAAAGGAGAATTTGCTTGTTTTTTCCAAATAAATCTCTCCTTCCTGACAGTTTACAAATAGAACTTGAGGAAACAACCAAAAAACTTGAAAGTTATAGTGGTTTAAAGATTGAACCTCAATATACAGAGGAAACGGAATCAAAAGATTGGAGATCCTCTTTAAGAGCTAAAGGAATTTCTGAAATGCATGAAACCGAGGTTCAGTTGGCTAAATCCGTAAGAGAAAATTCAACAGTAGGATGGCTAGTTATTGATGGCGCCATAAGGAAAAAAATGTTTTTAGAACTGGAAAATGTAATCGGTCTCGCAAAATCTTTTAGCAGACTGCCAATTTTCGAGATAGAGAAAAGAACAACGTTGGACATAGTGAAGCTTCTAACGAGACTAGGAGAAGGAGAAAGAACTATCATTTTTAAACAAGGAATCGCAGAAGGAGACGCTGAAGGCAGCGTTAAAAAAGTACTAGGTTTTTGGTACTTGAGATTAAGGGCTGGTGAATGGTTAGAGAATCCTCTACAAGGTGTTGTAAAAGTGGAGATGAAAATCGAAAAAGATCTTGCAGACTTGAAAACAATACAGGTTGTTAACGAAGTTTCAAAAGCCTTGCTAGCTGAAAGAACGGTGTCGCCTTATCCAACCCCCAGATGGCACGCTCACATCTACCCCATCTACGTTGCTGAAAACTATATTAAAAGTAATTTCTTATCACAATATTATTTTAGAGGGTTATTGGCATGAGCAACAAAACAGAAGAAAAAGGGGAAATTATCGGGAAAACAACAGCCACGGAAAGATTCCCAAACACGGTGGAGGAATTTCATTTCTGGGTTGAACCCGGAAAAGTTATAAATCCCTTTGATTTTGTGTCCGTTGAACATGTTAAAGATACTACTACAATTGGTTTAGTTTCCTCAATG
The DNA here is from genome assembly GCA_038826015.1 of Bathyarchaeia archaeon. Classification (GTDB taxonomy): domain Archaea; phylum Thermoproteota; class Bathyarchaeia; order Bathyarchaeales; family DTEX01; genus JAWBOR01. Next base: position 5,088 of record JAWBOR010000086.1, on the reverse strand, counting down.
AAGCTGATAACCGACGCTAAATCCCAGTTAGCTGATTATGTAAGCAGCGAATTCGGCAAAGTAGAATCGGTGCCTCAAACTCCTAGAATAGAGACAACCGTTGCAAAGGCAAAAGTCATGTCTAATATTTCTGCCGAGCTTCCAATTGAAGTGTTGATGCCTGTTAGTGCAAACAAAATTGTAAGGTTCGCTGTAGAGGACGAAGTTCGAGCCGGATTAGGTCTCCTCATCGTTAAAGAAGAAAAAAGAATTCCAATAGGAGTTATAGAAATGAGTAATGGCACGCAAGTGCTTGTTTTTGTTGACTCCGAATATTTACTAGGCCCTCAAGGCGCCCACTTAAACATTTCAGGCATAACGGGATTGGCAACAAAAACTTCCTATTTGATGTTCCTAATTCAGACAATCTACCAAAGGATGAACGACCGTGTAGCAATTATAATTTTTAACGTGAAACAAGATGATCTCTTACACTTAGATGAAGAACCGACGGATATTACTGCGGATGATGAAGAAATGTATAAAATCGTCGGAATCAATAAGGAAGTCTTTCCTATAAATGACCCGCAAAAAGGAATTAAAGGAGTAAAATACTTTTTACCTCGAGGTTTTCGAGGACAACCAAACTCAGCCTACATTCCACCATCAGGACATTATGTTTATGCCTATGCCCTCTCAGATGTTCACAACAGACTCGACCTGCTTTTTCACGGCGTTCCTGATCCTTACCTCACAATGCGAGGCATAATTGATTTTATAATGGAAAGATATGGTCTACTTCGATTTAGAAATGACGTAACAGACCCTATTACTGGACAAGTAATTAGAAGAAGTAGAGCCCCTGTTGTAACATGGGAAGATTTAAGACTCTTTGAAGATTACCCCAGCGAGGTTGTGCGATACTCAAGAACAGCATGGAGATTCAGAGGCTTATTAAGACAATTTACAACGTCAGACTTGTTTGTCAATCAACGCTCTCAAACGGAAGCTTATCTCGGTGAAGAAATTAAAAAAATCAAAGCAGGAGAAATCTACGTTATTGACATTGCAAAGATAACAGATGAAAGAGAGCAGGCATTTATAATCGGAGATGTTATGAGAGCTCTTGATGAAATGTATGGCGAAAGAGAAAGTGAAGAAATCCCATCAAAAATCATTATTTTAATTGACGAACTAAACAGATATGCGCCAAGAGTTGGAGGATTCGAAGAAGTCTCGCCAGTCACAGAGCAAATACGAGAAATTGCAAGAACAGGACGGTCAAGAGGTACTATTCTATTCACTGCTGAGCAGTTCAAAAGCTCTGTAGATAGACAAATAATTGAAAATTCAGCCATGCAAGTTGTGGGAAGAACTGGGAGTTCTGAATTAACCTCAGATGTCTATAGGTTTTTAGACCCAGAAATAAGAGAGATAGCAACCAGGCTCGAAAAAGGTGAACAAATAATTTCTCATCCAACCTTTAGAAAGGCAATAAAAATAAGGTTCCCAAAACCGTACTACAAAAGAATAGGCTAATAGAACTATATATTATAAATGCAGCAAAGTATTCTAACCATGAAAATATTACTTGTTCAGCCAGATTTTCCCCGCGCATCCAAAAGTGAATATTTTAAACTGTTTTTACCCATTGGGTTACTTAAATTGGCTTCTTATTATCGCGCCAAAGGACACGAAGTGAAACTAATTAGTGGAAATAAAATTCCTGAAAAATTTCATCCGGAAAAGATCATGATCACGTCTCTATTCACCTACTGGGCAGAACATGTTAAAAAATGTGTGGAATTTTACAAATCTAACTTTCCTAAAGCTCAAATTATTGTCGGTGGAATCTACGCATCTCTTTTGCCTGAGCACTGTAAAGAATACACTGGTTGCGACCGAGTATTTGTCGGTATTCATAAATCCGCTGAAAGGTGCAAGCCAGCCTATGATTTATTATTTAATCCAAATCCACCCTACCAAATAATCCATACATCAAGAGGATGCATAAGAAAATGTCCTTTCTGCGGTGTATGGAAAATCGAAGATAAACTAACGTTCAAAAAATCAATTAAAAGGGAGATCTGCTCTAACAAGCTTATTTTCTTCGATAACAACCTACTGGCAAATCCGTTCATAAAAAATATCCTAAACGAGATCGCAAGGTCAAAATGGAGACAAAAACCTATTAAGTGCGAGGCTATTTGCGGAATTGACTATAGAATACTGCTCAAGAACCCTGAATTAGCAAATCTTCTTAGGAAAGCCAGATTTAAAAACCTAAGAATTGCTTGGGATTGGTATTACAAGGAATGGAGAGAAATCGAAAAGGCGCTCAAATTATTAATATCTGCTGGATATAGAAGCAGGGACATTTTTATATTTATGATTTACAATTGGGAAATACCCTTCCAAGAAATGGAAAAGAAACGAATAAAATGTTGGCAATGGAAAGTTCAAATTGCCGATTGCAGATACAGGCCTTTAAATCAGACATATGATTACTACGAGCCTGGAAAAAAACAAACAATCAAGGATTATTATATTCATCCAAAATGGACAGACGAAGAAGTAAAACAGTTTAGAAAAAATGTAAGGAGACAAAATATCTGCATAAGATATAATCTATTATACTATTCAAGAAGTCTAGAGAAAGCACTGCTTCCTTCGAATGAAATTCTCAAACTTAAAAAATTATCTGCTGAAGAAGCGAAAAAGAAATTAAAAGATGTTTGGGACCCCTCCCGATAATCATATCCCACCTTTCTTTTGGGTGTACTACCAATAAGAAACCCAATAAAAGTTAAGTATATACTAGACCTGTTCATTAAACAAAAAAGCTTACAGGATTGGATAGGTCAATCTTAAAGGTTCTTTTTTGGCTTATTTTCTCTTTTGCGTTTTCGTTCTAACTTTTTTCTTTAGTCATATATCATATTCTTATATCTTCGTCGATTTGTTAATAAAATCCTTAGCGTTGCAAAAAACGTGCGCTGTTTCCTTTTTATTGCCATATTAGGTCTTATGAGTCTTTCTTTGGGAACTCAATATGTTTAAAATCTTTTTTTTTAAAAAAAATGAGTCGCCACTTTGACGCGTTTCTTATGAGTCACTCTCTTGTCGAGAAGCTCGTCTGTCTGTTTGTTTCTATAAGTTTTCCAATCTGAGTTAGCGGATGAGGTTGTAGTACGATGGATAAACCAAGCGTTAATGTTGGGATATTTGAGTAACATTCCAAACCGTGAACTACTCTCACTACGTCTTCACACACGAATTATACGTATATAAAAAACAGGTCTTTTGTATTTTCGAACAAAATATTCAAAGTAATTGATATGAGTTAAAGTCCGTAATTCTATTAATGAGGGAAAAACAGTTGACTTAAGAGAACAAGATTCAACCGTAAATATTTTCAGTGAAACTGCATTTTCATGGTAAAATTAAGTGTTCGCTTTCACCCAGTTTTCAAAAAGTTTAACTGATTTTTCAGGCAGCTCGGTTCTGACAGTAACTGGCAATCTAAGTTTTTTGAAAATAGTTTGTGTTAGCTTCTCGTAACCAGGTGGATATATTTGGGTCTTGAAGACCCATGAGAATCCGCCTTTTCTTCTTATAAGTTCAGTGTATGGTTTTATCCATCTGACCGCAAAAACAGGTGTGACTCGAAGATATTCGCACATCTCAAGTTTTGTGTCAAGTTCATCTCTTTCTATGATAGGAAGTGTGTTTTTTACCTCAACTCCTATCTCAAGTTTTCCAGATGTGTGTACTGCAATAAAGTCCAAATCATGGTTTGTTTTAGTCCATTCCTTATCTTTGTACCTTGCTGTATGAATACCCATAATTTTAAAGCCTTGAACTCGCAACTCAGCTTTCACAAGCCCCTCAAGATGCTTTCCCAAAGCATCACCAACAGTTGGGTTTGAGTACTTATCGATGAGTCTGCAAATTGAACGAATGTGCTTCTTTAAAGTGGGATTATACTGCATAGTGTCGAGTTGTCTATTGAAGATAAGTACAACTTTCTCATGGTATTTCGTACTTGTTTCAACTCTTGACAGGTGTCCTTCTTCGATAAGTCTGCTTACTGCTTGGTAGATTATCCATGGAAAGTGCTGATTTTCAAGAAGTGTTTGTATTTGGGTTACGTAGTATGGTTTTTTTAATGGTCTCCCGTATTTATCGATGAAATAAGGCATTATTGAACGTTTGGCTTTTTCTATTTCTGAATCTATGTTCTGCATGAAACTGCATTTCTCACTTTTAAGTAGATCATTCCCTATTTACTTATATAGGGTATATAAGCGAAAGCCATCGACTTAGAACCCCTATTGAATACATTATTGGCTATTAGATGTCTTGAAAAATAGGTGGATAGGAATTATTAAGGCGGGTCTATACTTAGGCAGTGAGTAGGTCACCAATACGATTAAAGTTTCTGAAGACGCGCCTAGGGGATTTCCAAAAGGCGCAAGAGCATTGTAGGCTGAAAAGAGACAGTGGAAGACTGTTAAAGACGTTGTACTATTTTTGTTAGACGAGTGTAGGAAACAAGCTGTTGAATATAGGGTCCCTATACTAGCTTTGCATCCATGAGCTTATCTTGTCTGTTCTATGAGGCTGCTTTGACTCTTGCAGCCTAACTGTTTCTTTCAGTTCCCTGTTTTTACGACTCTTTCAGCTTTAGCAACTTGCGGCTGTATCAAGCCAATCGTCTTTTGATGTGCAATTTTTGAACAAAATCATAAATACCTTCTTATATTACAAATGGTTTGATGGGTGGGCTTTGTTTGGCTGGTCAAGATCCTTCTCGCTGGGTTTTTTCTGTTTCGCCTGAAAACTGGCAGGTAGCTAGGGAAAAGAAGGTTTGGGCTGTCCGCACCGAGAGGCTTAAGGGTTTGATTTCCAAGGGCGACTGCATTGTACTTTACGTTATCGGCGCAGGGGCTTTCTGCACGGTTCTAAGGATAGTTGGAGACTGGAAACCGTCAACAGAGGTTACCTGGGCGGATGAGAAGGAAGAAGACAAGATCAAATATCCCTATCAGGCTGAAGCGGAGATAGTGCAGGAAGGGTTCGCTGAAGCCAAGGCCTTGGTTCCAAGCC
>JAWBOR010000085.1:0-7521 GCA_038826015.1 Bathyarchaeia archaeon | reverse complement strand
AATTGTCTCATCATATATCAATTTCAATTTTTTAGCTGTTTCTATGCATTGAACTTCGCATCTAATTTCAACAATGGCAAATTCTTCGTCGGCTGCAATGGTTAAGGCGCCTTCTACGTTTTCCCCCAAAGCGAAACTGCTTTTGTTAAGGTTTAAGGAAATTCTTGCCTTGGGGGGAGTTAATTTGTCTTTAAACCTTTTGAAGAAAGACAACGCAAACACCTGAAAACTCTATTATCCAATGTTTTAAGACCTCTACTATAAATCCTTTTTCGAATACATGAAAACTTTATATCTTCAATAGAATATAAAACATAAAAGGTTTATTTCTTTAGATATAATTGGCGGTCAAACCAAATGGAAGCTGAACTAAACTTTAAAAAACCGTTCAGCTACGGTGCTGGAGCTCTCATAGTTCTGGTCTTATCTATAGGTTTAGCCGCCATAGCTTACGGCGGAAATCTCCTTCCACTTAATATTTTTAATCTGCCTGCTTGGATTTTCGGTCCGCTTGGGCATACACTCTTGTTTACTCGTTGATAACTCCTCACGAAGCTACTTACTATCTTATTTGGGGCTCTGTGATGTTGGCTGAAGGTCTTGCTTCGGCCCTTTATAACGTGGTAAATGTTTTTGTTATTTTCGGAGCACTTATGATAGTAATAGCCATTATCGGTTTAATAGCATACGTGAGGAGAAAAACATGAGCGATAAAGGATATTTGGAAAAGGTTCGCGGAGAACGAGGTCTTTTAGAAAAAATCATGGGCTATATCCCAGGATACAGAGGATACAAAGAAAAAGAGTTAAGGAGGGAAAGCGACCGCCTCGTGAGAATGGAGGTTGTCAACAGACTCAAAGCTGCTAAGAACAAATTCAGGAGAAAATTTGCGAATCCCATAGTTGTTCAGAAGCTTTCTGGTGAAGACACATGGAGGTTTGAAGCTTTAATGTCTCGCATCGATAGAGTTACTCAACGTATAGATAGAGCGGTCGCCGGATATTCAGGGATGTTTGATGCAGTAAAGGTTAAAGAGGATAAACTTGACGCAGTTATCGAACATGACGTTAGTTTAATAGAAAAAGCTGAATCCATAAGAATCGATGTTGAAAAAGTAGCCGCGATGGAACCGGGAAAAGACGAGTGGAGAACAGCAATGGATGAGCTGGTTTCCAAAATCGAAGAACTTGATAGTCTCGTTGACAAAAGATCAGAAATCATGAGAGGGCTAGAATGATGATATCGGCACGTTACCGCGAAGTCGGAGTGAGAATGGACACTTTCCAGCAGATTTTACCTAGATACATTGGGCAGACAGGATGGAGCGTCAAGAAGATTATTCCTGGAACGAACAGTTTCATGTTTGAGCTGAAAAAAGGCTTCTTCGACAAAGCTACGATAAAGGTTAGGGGCATTCCACAAGATGTATACGTTGAAATCGACGGACCGCAGAATTTAATGGATATCGTGGAACAAGCCTTAGCAAACTCATGCGACAATCCCATCGCGTTAGTTGGTTGGAAGGAACAAGCAAGACAACAAGCTATGGAGATGGCCAAAAGCTTCGGTGGAATTTTTCAAATTCCAGCACCACCAGCCCCTACGCCGACTCCGCCTCAACCGGCGCCAACTCCAAAGCCAGCAGCGCCAAAACTTGAAGCGTGCTCGCATTGTAGTGCTCCGCTTACGTATGATCCTGAAGAGGTTCTCGTCGTCTGCAACTACTGCGGATTTGTGAATAATACCACAGGCGAGCAACCGCCAAGATACAGTATGCTTCCCATTGTCCTTTCTGGTTCGCAGGCGATGGACATAGCGAAAGATCATGTTGCAAAAGGAATACTAGTCACTAAAGGCATGGCTGAACGCGCTGAATGGGGCTCAATAATTCTTCGTTATATTCCAAATTGGGCAGTCACAGTTCAACTCGAAGGAGACATCGAAGGAAAAAAGGCTCTTATAAAGGCGAAAGACACAAAGTCACAAGTTGCGCAGGAAGTAGCGATGCAAGCCTTAGGAGGAGCGCTTGGCGGCATCTTCGGAGGACTTGGAAGAGGAGCTGGACAGGCTATAACAGATAGGACTGAAAGAGTTTCTGTCAGTGAAGCAATAGATGTCTTCGTTGTGGCGCGGAGGGCGGCAGAATATCAACCTGACCCAGGAGCCTACAAGATTCCGCTTGAAAAGAAGGAGCCTTTTAGGAAAACAGGAGAGGAAACCCTTAACGTTGAAGTGAATGCATCAGAAGCCGCTGAAAGAGCTAAAGGATTAGCTTTGCAAGAGCTTAGGTCTAGATATACATTTGTTTCGCGGTTCAGCGTTGGGGCTTACCCTGTGGGAGAACCTGAACTAATATATTCACCTTGGTGGTTCATAGAATATCGAATGGGAGGAGGAACATTCTCTGTGATTGTTGATGCGTGCAATGGAAGCGTTGTGGCAGGGCAGAGACCATGGCTTCCAAAAGGAGTGATAAAAAAGAGGTGAGGTATGAATGCCGAAAGTTATTGAATGGGTTGGAGCGCGCGAAGGAGACATAGTTTGGAGATATCCAGTTGAAGAGATCGGTTGGGGAGACAACCTAGTTGTCCATGAATATGAAGCCGCTGTATTCTTCAGAGATGGCAAGGCCTACGATGTCTTTAGAGGAGGCCGCCATGTTTTGTCAACGGCTAACCTTCCTTTACTAACAAATTTTCTATCAAAGCTGGCAGGATTTGACAGGGTTCCATTTAGATCGACAATTGTCTTTATTTCGCTAAAGCAGTTCCAAGGGAAATTTGGGGCACAAGGGCAAACAAAGGAGCTTGCACCCCTCAAATTCTTCGGAAGTTTCTGGTTTAGAGTTGAAGAACCAAATCTCTTCGTTAACGAGGTCGTGGGCGGACAAGGAGCCTTTACTACTGATGGACTGCAAAACTTTCTTAGAGGCTACTTCAATGAAAGACTCATCGACAGCATGAGTCAGTATTCACTCGCGGATGTTTACGGCAAACTTGACGAGACAAGCCTTCTTGCAAAAAACATACTTTTCGACGCTTTTTCACGGATAGGCCTAGAATTAATAGACGTAAAATTCGAAGGAATCGATACAACACCAGAATGGAGAGATAGACTCTTCTACATAAGAACAGGAGTAGGCGCAACAGAAGTTCTAAGAATGGAAACAGTTCAAAGAGCTTCTGAAAGCCTATCGAAAAGCCCAGGGGCAGCCATAGGAGCCGGAGTAGCAGTAATTCCGCCTCTCTTTCAGCAGCCAGCAGCCCAAGCACCAGCACAAGTAATGGTACTATGCCCAAAGTGTAACTCCCAGAACCCACAAACATCAAAATTCTGCAACAATTGTGGTGCTCCCTTGCAGGCGCCAGCGCCAAGCAGCGGAGTCACGTGTCCTAAATGTGGTGCATCCAATGCTCCTGGAGCGAAGTTCTGCAACAACTGCGGAAATCCATTACAAGTAACTACTAAATGTCCAAAATGCGGAACTGAGGTGCCATCTGCAACAAAGTTCTGCTCGAACTGCGGAGAAAAACTCTTATAACTGCTTCTTTTCTTCGAGTGGGTCTGTGAGAAGTTTCATAAATAGATTACTCTTTCTATATAATGACGATGAAAAAAAGAAAAGGGAGTTTTCAACTTAGCAAAGTCTACAGACTTGTGATTAGTTATACTTGATAATACATTGGTTGGAAGTTTTTCTTCTTTGGGATGATTACTTCTAGTACGCCGTTTTTGTATTTTGACTCTGCTCTTTCAGTGTCAATGTCTCTTTTCGGCAAGTCTATTACCTTCTGAAAGTTTTTGGCTTTAATCTCCAGTTTGCCTTCCTTGAAACTCAATTTTATGTCGTTTTTATCTTCTCCTGGTAACTCAACGTAAATCTTAATTGCCTTTTCTTCCTCGATCACATCTGTCAACGGATCCCTAGGTTCCTTTTTGGCAACATCAGCAGGAATCTCAAATGGTGTCCTCGATATTCGCGGTCTCAAGGGTTTTAGTGATTCAAATGGCTCTGAAGGTTCAAACGGTGCGAAGGGTTTCTCTGTTGAGAAATATCCCTTAATGATGTATCCTTTCATGCCTGGTTTGTCAATTTTTTCAACATCCCATTTGCCTTCTAGTTCCCCGCTCTTAATTGCGTTTTCAATCTCTTCCATCTCTTTTTGAATTCTTTTCACGAAGTTCTTGTTGAACATGTCAAAGTTTCCAAACAGTTCATCGAAATCAAAAAATGACATATATCTCTTCACCTCCTAAAAATTCCTACAACTCTTCCAGAGCTTTAATTAGATGTCTCAAGGCGAGGCTCATTATAATAAATCCGGTTTGACCGAGCTCGGAGGTACGGTACTGTCCCTTGCCCGTCTTTTCCAAAAGTCCTCCTTCGCTTAGCTTCCTAGTGTTCTCCCACACTAACTTAGGATTCAATTCAAGGTCACGCATAAAGTCTGCAAAGCTTAGAGAAAGGTCTGAATCTTCCAGAAGTCGTTTCATCATCCTTAAACGAGTCTCATGTGACAGCGCATCAAAAACTTTAGAGATTGAGCTGAATTCTTCCTCCAAAGTTGCTAACTCGTTTTCCAGCTGATCTCTAGGCCAATCATCGATGGACAGTGGTATCTCAAAAAGGATGTCATCGTCTTTGACCAATTGCAATTTTAGTCCAGCAAGTTTACGAGAGAAAGGTTTCCCGATTGTTTTAAAGGATTCCGAACTAGATGTAAGTGGTGAGTCATGCTTTTCAAATGGTAGATGTATTACTTCGTCAAAGAACTTCAGAAGTTCCTCAAGCTTTACTCGGCTACTATGACCGCACTCAACTGCTATTTTTTTCTCTTTGCTCCATCCGACAACATCGATGCGGTGATTCTTAAACTCGAAGTCTTCGTAGATCTGGTCTTCTCGGAATCCTTTTGCCCTTAAGATTTCCTTTGCTTTTTCGATTAGTTCTGTGAGTCTTTTTTCCACGAGCCTCACCTTACCATTAGGTAATAAATATTACCATTCAGTAATATATAAACTTATCTATCCTCTTATAGCGTAGAATTTAGCACTCATACCTAGATTTTAGCAAATCTGTCGTTTTTCCAGATATCTGCTGAGTTACTGTATCCTCTTTTTTCCCAGAATCCGAGCTTCATTTTCTTTATGAAAGTTATTCGTTCAAGCCACATAGCGCTTTTGTAAGCATATTTATCGGGAACTATTAACCTTAACGGTCCCCCAAGAGGCACTTCGAGAAATTCGTCGTTAAGCTTATAGGCTAGAAGAACATTGTCTTTAAGGAGATCTTCAAGGGCTAAAGATGTAGTGTAACCATCCAGGCATGTGAAAAACACAAACTTAGCATCTTTCTTAGGTTTAACAATCTGAACCAATGCGTTGAATTGGACGCCGTGCCATTTGAGATTTTTGACAGTCCAGCCTTCTACACAATGAAAATCGCTTATAGAATCAACAGTGGGAATCTTAAGAAAATCTTGCCAAGTCCACCTAACTGGATTCTCAATCCTACCGTCAACTGTAAGTGCCCATTTTTCTAAGTCAATTTTTGGGTTCTCTGGATTAATCCCTGGATGATCTATATTCCATCTTAGAATAGCACCGATCTCCCTTTGGTCTGGAGGCAATTTGTCATCTCTCATAGCAAGAGATGGTTAAATAAAAACATTATATTAAACGTTATCACAAAAATCCATAATAACATCTTTTATTTTAACGATTCGAATTGCCATGAATTCTTGTCGGTTACCATGTCAGCTAAGATTTCCTTGGAAATGTTCAGCGGTAGCGAAAGGAAGACTCTGATTATATGTTTGCACATCTTTTTTTCTGGATATTGTTTTTCCCAATCATCACATTCATGCCGTATTATTTTCTTTACGGGAGCTATGTGAACAGTATAATCTTTTATCTTAGCTGAAATTATCTCAGGTGTTGTCTGTATGAAAGACACGTTGGATTTGCGTATGGTCTCAGCCCCATCGATCCGTTCTTTATCCGCGAATTCTAGGAGAAGCTGCGACAAACCTATCTTCATAGCTTCATCTTTTGTGGTCGGCGTTTTTTCAAATGGCAACCGTTTCTGTTTTCCTGAGATGTAATCTTGGATATTCCTTCTAGCCTTGATCTGGAGTTGCGTGGCTTTTCCAAGCTTCTCTAAAAGCTGAAGACAGTTTTCTGGTGCATAGGCATGAAAGTGATTATTGAAGTATCCATAAACCTTCTTCGTTTTCTCCGTGGCTTCTTTAATTTTTGGGATCCATTCTTTGAGTTCATCCTCGCTATAGTGGTAGTTGAACCAAGGTTTTTCACCTCTTCCATGCCACCTTATGTAAGAGAAGTCGGCTGTGAAAACCAGAGTTGGTGGAAGAAGAGGCTCATCAACAATTGTGTATGCAACATTATGTTCTTTTAAGAGACTCCATGTTTCTGATCGTAACCAAGAGGCATCCCTGAACTCTATGGCAAAATTAAAGTTCTCAGGCAATAAAATTAAAAACTTAGATAGCTTTTCGATTTGGCTAAAATCGAAATGTGGCGGCATTTGAATTAAGACGGAACCGAGTTTATTTGCCTCTCTCAATGGTTCCATGACTTCAAGGAACTTTTTGAGATCGCTTTCCACACCCTTTTTCAGATCTAGTTTTTTGTTGTGTGTAATTATTTTAGGCATCTTTGCTGAAAAGACGAAGTTCTTAGGCGACGACTTTATGAAACCATACACCATCCTAGAAGTTGGGTAACTGTAAAACGTAGAGTTTATCTCAGCTGTATTGAAAATTCTTGCATATTCCGTGAACATTTTCTCTCTTTGAATGTAGAACGGACCTATCCACTCTTCATAACTCCAGCCGGAAGTCCCCAAAAAGAGATTATCGGTTCGAAAAGGCTCCTCCTTCTTATATTCCCAGTTCAAAAAGGTTCTCCTGTATTTTCAAAATTCAGATTTATCAATTACTACTTAATTAGTTGGCAAATTTAACTATTCTCAAGCATAAAGCTCTTATTCGATTTCTACTCGCTTTTTAAGACTTAACGAAACAACTGAAATTAAAATTTCTAGTGAGCGCGCCTGTAATATCCATATAAGAGAACTAGAAATGCGCATATCCACGCAGCAAGGTTCTGGCAGAGCAAATATTTTGAGAGAATATCTAAATTCACAATTATTTTGCCTAACGGTCTGATTAAATTTGACATGGTGATTGCGAAACTAACAGCCGAAGCGTTCAATACATCATTTATCGCAGAAATTGGCTGGCTGGTTCCAAGAATGAAATTTCGGAAAATTTGGCTGTTATGGTATAAAAGAAAGACAAATTCATAAAGAAAAGTTGGGCGCACCGCCAAGTACAGAACAAAAGTAAGAAACAAAAACAGAGATAATACCGCGAACGAACTCTTCATAACTGCTCTGATAAAATAAGACCGTTTCCAAAAAGATGAAATGTAATTTAAACGAAGAGCAATACTTAACCTTCGGAGAGACCTCTTAAAATTTGAGCAAATATTCTGAGA
>JAWBOR010000084.1:0-7580 GCA_038826015.1 Bathyarchaeia archaeon | reverse complement strand
ATGACGTTTTCGTTGACAGAGATAAGAGTGAGCTGGTTTTAAGAAATCCTCAGGTCATTAATGGTGGACAGACTTTAAAGGCGCTGTTCTCTGCGTACGCTAAAAATAAAAAAGCTGAAAATTCTGCAAGAGTTCTACTCCGTATATACCGATTGCCTTATGAAGATGCAGAAACCTATAAAAGGAGTATTGAAATAATCTCCGCACTTAACTCTCAAAACAAAATTAACCCCTCAGACCTGAGGTCTACTGACCCAAGACAAGTAAGATTAGAGCAATTGTTTCAAAGAATAGGCGTCGGTTACAAGTATTGGAGAAAAAGATCTAAAGAGGCAAAGAGCGCTAGATATTCAATTACTATGCGAAATCTTGCTCTGAGGTATTATGTCTGCAAGAGAAACGCCCCGCATGAAGGTGTACGTGGAAACGTAGAAGGGCTGTTTGAAGAAGAAGCAAAATACAATGAAATTTTCGACGAGAATGCAATAAATAGAGATCTTAGTGCTAATCACATATCAATCAGCTATGTAACCATTTGGAACATAGATCAGTTATTAAATCGCGTTGAACTTAACAAAATGGATAGGGAGTATTTCCAATACACTCGATGGTTTGTCTTAGTCGACATTTATAGAAAATTAATTGAATGGAAAAGGCGAATTTTTGATCTAGGTTGGAAAAGTTGGATAGATTTTTTGGAATCTCACGAGTTTGAGAAAGCCATAAGTGATTATAGTAAATACGCCTTTGAAGAAGCCATTAAAATCATACCCAGCACCGAAGAACCGAGATCTTTCTTCAGAACAAAAGAAGCTAGTATAAAATATCTACCTAATGGACAGAGATTTAATGTGATAATGAATCAAGCCTACAGAAAATTCAAAAGCAAAACTGAAGATTAATACTTGTTATTAATTCACATTTTTTAAAGATGCGACATTCTGCAGAGTTTCATAATTTTTGATGAACTAAAAAAGTAATTGGCTTTACGTCGAAAGTTTTAAGTTGTATTTAAAAGTCTTTTTTAAGAAGTGAAATATATGAAGGATGTAACTCAAGGACTTATGCTCTTTGCGTTGAGTATTCTCGCCATGATTGGATATTTTTGGGCAGTTTTTCTCGCCGACAACATGCTTCCAAACTTCAACTTTCTAGGAAGATCCATCGGTGAGTGGGCTTTAATCATACCGATTTTAGTCATTGTCTACCTATTTCTTTTCATAGTCGCATGGATCGGCTGGACAATGGCTACTACCCCTCCTCCTTTGCCTATACAGAGAAATAACTCACAAAAAAATAAGGATGCGAAAAAGAATCTGTTTAGTTAATGATTATAGTAGTTGCGTGTCCGCTTATCCGTTACGTGATGTAGAATAATCATCTGAGGGAAATCGTGACCAATGCTCATGAACGATTTTCCATTTTTCTTCATGCCTTACAAGGAAAACTGTTACTCGAGATCTGATATTGAAGTTTAGATCTCTAATCTTACCTCGGTACTTAATTATGAAAGTGGCTATGGCGGAATCTCCATAAATGTCGATTTTCCAAGATTTCGTCTCGTAATTGTATTCCTTAAGCACCTTGAACGCCCTAGCCTCGTTTTCTAAAGCTTCAGAACCTTGAAGACTGAAGGGTGGCCAGTCATCAAATTTCGTGTATCTTTCTTTGTCGATTAGACTTTCCAAAACTTTCGCATCGCGGTTCTTTATGGCGTCTATTCGCTGGATCAAAACGTTTCTAACAACATCTTCAGGCGAAACTTTTTCTCCTGAAGCAATCTTAAATCCACAATACATGCAAAAATAGGAACCTTCTTGAACCTCTTTTCCACAATTCGGACAAAACATTTCTTCACCTATCTAAAATACATGACTAAAATTCAAAAATATCTTTTTCTTAGCATTCAGATAATAACCTTTCTGCATAAGGACATAATGCACGGCTGTCTTCACTCATTTAAATTTGTCTTTAAATTTCGTTAAGTTCATATTCTTTAAAATATTAGAACATTGACTGTTGTTACGTATTAATTGAGGAGAGATAGAACATTTGAAAAAATCTTCGGAAATTTCTGGTTTTTACAAGTTGAGCATTGACGAAAGAATAGAAATCGTGAAAGAATTTGCGGACTTAACCGACGAGGAGGTTAATCTTTTAAAATCCACAGGTTCGCTCAAACCCGATTTGGCCGACCGCATGATAGAGAATGTTATCGGCACGTTTCCCGTTCCATTAGGCATAGCTGTGAACTTCTTAATAAACGGTAAGGATTACTTGATTCCTATGGCTATTGAAGAGCCGTCCGTTGTAGCAGCGGCAAGTTATGCAGCTAAGATGGCTAGAAGCAAAGGCGGATTTTTCACAAGCAGCACAGAACCAATAATGATTGGGCAAATCCAAACTGTTGGAGTTAAAGATCCATATAAGGCTAAGATGGCGATTTTTAATGCGAAGGACGAAATTATAAAGAAGGCTAATGAACAAGATCCGATGCTGGTCTCAGCTGGCGGCGGAGCTAAGGATCTTAGAGTGAAGGTTATCAATACAGCAAGAGGATTCATGGTGATCACGGAAATCTTAGTCGATTGCAAAGACGCTATGGGAGCGAACGCTGTGAACACGATGGCTGAAGCTGTGGCTCCTATAATTGAAAGGGTTACGAAAGGCAAAGTTTTTCTGAGGATTATCTCGAATCTTGCAACTGAACGGTTAGCACGGGCGTGGACTGTTGTTGATAAAGAGGCTTTAGGCGGAGAAGAAGTTGTAGATGGAGTTCTTGAAGCCTATGCTTTTGCAGCAGCAGACCCATATAGAGCTGCAACACACAACAAGGGAATATTGAACGGCGTAATCGCTGTGGTGATAGCTACATGCAACGACCACAGAGCTGTTGAAGCCGGAGCCCATGCCTACGCAGCTATCTCTGGGCGTTATTTGCCTCTTTCCGTTTGGGAAAAGAATGAAAATGGCGACCTAGTTGGTTCAATTGAGATGCCAATGCCTGTTGGGATAATTGGTGGATCTACAAGGGTTCACCCAATCGCCAAGATCGCATTGAAAATTCTCGGCGTGAAATCAGCCCGCGAGTTAAGCGAAGTTTTAGCAGCAGTGGGTCTAGCTCAGAATTTAGCTGCGCTGAGGGCTTTGGCGCACGAAGGTATCCAGAGAGGTCACATGTCTCTTCACGCTAGGAACATAGCGATTATGGCGGGCGCAACAGGGGACCTCATAGACTTTGTTGCTGAACAGATGGTTAAAGAACGAAAAATTAGGATGGATAGAGCTAAAGAACTCTTAGAGGAATATAAAAGCAAGGTTTAGAAACACTTGACGCTATTAAAAGAGGATTCTAATGTGGATAGGCTTTTCTTCTTAGTTTCAGGCGAAAATCCGACGCTTCCTTTTTCTGAAGCCAAATCAATTCTTGAGGCTGAGGGGTTCGCCTATCAAATTATTGAGGAGTTAACTCAAGTTTTAAGATTAGAAGCAGATGTGAATTGTGTGCAAGTTGTCAAATTCAGGTCTGCTATGACAAAAGTTTGTGGTTTAGAAATCTTCAGCTGTAAGGCTGATCGCTATGAAATCTTCGAAAATATCGAGAAGATGAATATTGCTACGTTACTAGGCGAAAATGAAAGCTTCGCTGTTCGAGTTATGAGAGTAAGAGGGAGCGCATCGAATATTGAAGCGTGGACGCTGGAGCGAGAGATTGGAGAGCTCTTATTCGAAAAGGTGAAAAAAGCCAAAGTTGACTTGAAATCTCCTGAAAAAACTTTCATCGGCATATTAACAGATAACAGATTCGTTTTCGGGTTAAAGATTGTAGAGATTAAGCATGGAAATTTCATTAGAAGGGGACCTAGAAGAAAGGCTTTCTTTCATCCCGCTGCCATGTCTGCTAAGATTGCAAGGTGCATGATTAACCTTGCTCAGCCGAAAAAGGAAGACATCGTAATGGATCCTTTTTGTGGAACTGGAAGTTTCCTTGTTGAGGCTGGCTTAATAGGTTGTCGCATCATCGGCTTTGATGTCAAACGGTATATGGTTGAGGGAAGTCAACGAAACCTTAGGCTTTTCAATATAGAGCCTGAAGGTTTGGCTGTTGCTGATGCACGTTTTATTCCTTTGGCTAATATAAAGATTAAATGTGTCGTGACCGATCCGCCTTACGGCACATCAGCTACAACATTGGGATTTACCACCAAGGATTTAATTGGATTTTTCTTTTCAGAGGCCCGCAAGGTCCTCGTAAAAGAGGGCAGAGTCTGCGTTGCCGCGCCTAAAACTATAAAAGTTTCTGGGTTCGGTGAAAAGTCAGGCTTTGAACATCTTGAATCTCATTTTATCTACGTTCACAGAGGGTTGACCCGAGAGATAGCTGTCTTTAAACTGATATAAATGGAATGATAAATAGATGAGGTAGTTAGAACAAATGAGTATGAAAATTGTCTTTTTAGGAACTGCGGCAAGTATTCCAACACCTACACGGGCTCTTGCATCAGTGGCTGTAATACGAGAAGGGGAAATTTTTCTATTCGACTGTGGCGAAGGCACACAGAGGCAGATGACCCAGGCCCGAATTGGATTCAACAGTGAGACCAAGGTTTTTATTTCGCATATGCATGGAGATCACGTTTTAGGTTTACCAGGCCTTCTTCAGACAATGTCTCTTCTAAATAGAGAACGACCTCTCCAGATTTATGGACCTGTGGGAGTTAAAGCCTTTGTAGACGCAATTATTAGAACTGTCAAGTTTTCGCTTGTTTTTTCCGTTGAGGTTTTCGAGATAGAAAACGAAGGTCTTGTGTGCCAAGAAGAAGATTACACAGTGTATTCCATCTTCGCAGAGCATTCGGTTCCTTCATTGGCTTATGCCCTGATTGAGAAACCACGCCCAGGGCTTTTTCATCCAGATCGAGCGGTTTCCTTAGGTGTTCCCGAAGGACCGTTATGGTCTAAACTCCAACGTGGTTTTAAGATTAAGCTTTCAAATGGAAGAATTATCAGACCTGAAGATGTTTTGGGTCCTCCTAGACCAGGCAGAAAGATCGTTTATGTTGGCGATACGAGACCTTCTGATAATGTTGCTGGATTTGCCAAGGATGCGGATGTTTTGGTTCATGAGGCAACTTTCAGCGATGACATGGCTGACAGAGCTGAAGAAGATAAACATTCAACGCCCAGTGAAGCAGCGCTCGTCGCTAAAAAAGCCAATGTTAAACTTCTCGTTTTAACTCATGTCAGCGCCCGATACGGAGACCCCAATGTTTTGCTTGAACAGGCTAAAAAGATTTTTCCAGCAACAATCATAGCCGAAGATTTCATGAAGATCGATATTCCGCTTCGGGAATCATGAAAGAGACATCTTTATTACAAGAAATTGTCCAAATTTGCAATAATCGACGGCTAACGATACTATTTCAGACTTTCTCTAGAATTGTTTTCAGTGTTTTTAGGCTTTCTTCTATGTCTTTATTTGATTCTATGATTAGGGTTCCCTTGTAATTGGTTTCCTTAAATTTTCGGATAAGGTTTAGCCAGTTTATGTTTCCCTGTCCTATCCCTAAATGTTCGTCGAATCTTCCAAGGTTGTCATGCAAATGCGCGTGGACAATTTTGTCTGGAAAACCGCTTAGAAGCTCGTAAATTTGACCGTTAATATTGGCATGTCCAACATCAAGCGTTAAATCCAAATCGGCTTCACCGAGATCGTCATAAAAACGGATGAGATCATTGGCTGTTTTCAAAAGAAACGGAAAGGGATCGGGACCATTCTCAATTGTTATCTTGACCCCATATTGGTTAGCCGTTTTAAGCAGTTCATACACCGATTTGAGGTTTGTCCTCCACGACAGCCCAGGGCAGATATCGCTCATGTCGTTTTCTAGGCCGGAATGGAAAATCCAAAGTTTTGGATTGAGCTGGCTAGATAGCTTTATCGATTTTTTGAGGCGTTTCAACATGACCCGCCTAATCGAGGCGACTGTGGAAGCTATGTTAATGTCCGCAAAAGGTCCGTGAATTGTTAGCTGAAAGTCTCTGGATTGAACGATCTTTTTTAATGCATCTATCCTTCGGTTTGTAAGCGAGTGGAGACCTTCATCGACGAGCTCTACGCATTCGACATCAACCTTTTCTAACCGTCTTAAAAGATAGGAGAAGGGACGGTTAAGACAGTGAATCATCGATAAACCGATTTCCATCTTTCCAAACCTCGAGAGGCTAAGATGTTCTGGGCGCTAACCAGTCGATGAGCGCCCGCGGATTTTCACATTGGACTTCAACATGAATTGGACCAAGCGGTGACTCGCCCATGGGCTGAGAGAAAGAAATGTGCCCAGCGTAGGCCGCTTGCTTATTCAAATAGAAAGCAATCTTGTTTTCGCGAATTCCTCTGAACAAGATTTTTCTCGCAGCGTCCAAGATTCTTTCCCTTCTCAAGAGATCGTAAAACTTCGACAAGGCTTCAGAACCTTTGGCTTTTCCCCTCAACAGTTTTCCGTTTCCTCCTTCTACAACTTCGAGGCTTAGTTCGCCGAAAACCTTGTAGACTGCAATCCTAACCTTATCTATGTCCTCTGTCGGGTTAACCTCTGTGTCAACTGAAACCTCTATTTTATCGGGTTCCTTCATTCTTTATCACTTGTTTCAATAATTGTCTTAATTCTTTTTTCAGTTGTTCTTTTGTTCCTTCGTTGACAACCATGTAGTCAGCTGTTGCAATAACGTCACCTAGTCCGACGCTGAGTTCCCGTTCATCCCGTTCTACAAAGGCTTCCCAGTCTCTCGGGTCGTCGCTTCTACCGCGCTTAAGAAGACGATGAAACCTCGTCTCAGGTGAAGCGTGAACTGCAATAATCCTGAAATTTGGAAATTCTTTTCTGAACTCGTGGACTTCATCTAAGCTGCGAAGACCATCGATTGCCACAACTCTGAAGCTTAAAGCCTTAACTTTGGGGATGCATCTTTTAGCTAAGACTTCTGGGCCTTCTTCGGCTCTTATTTGAAGCATAGTCTTACCTAAGTTGCTAGGCGTAAGTTCAAGGTTTCGCCGCTTAACTTCGCTTCGCACTTCGTCGCCCATCACAATTATGGGAAAACCAAACTCTTGAATTATTTCGCGAATCGTGTTCTTGCCTGCTCCAGGCATACCTGCTATTCCGATGACGGTTTTCTCCATTGGCTTTCTTCACTTATCAATTTCTAATATAGTGCACGATAACGTACTTTTTAATAAAGTTTCTTCACTTAAAATCATCTTGAATTTGTGCTCAACTAAATCTGGAACTCGGCGATCGGCAAGACTTCTGGAGATTTCTTCATAATCTCTGTTGTTAGCAATTAATCAGAATGCAGACTTGTCATAAACATTAGTCCTCTGTTGGGTTGTCGCCGAAAACATTGGAGCTTTTAGTAATCCCCACATGGTGATGGCAATCATTGTCTTGAGTCTACCCTTCGTTTTAATATCAGCGGTGTTGGGAGCTAGAGGCAGTTTAATCGGAAGACGCATATTCCAGAAATAATAATGTTGGCATGCAGAATAGCGGCTATAAGTCTCAAAGTTAGTGATCCTA
>JAWBOR010000083.1:0-7672 GCA_038826015.1 Bathyarchaeia archaeon | reverse complement strand
TTAATTAAATAAAATTAATCATGTTGAATAAAACAAAAAGGTTTTAAGCTTTAATCAAAAAATAATTTTTCTGATTGCTGAATCATGTTGAAAAATTTTTGCTGAATAGCTGGATATGGCCATCACCCGTTAACCCCCTGAAAGGCTGAAGTCGTGGGCAGAACCCATCTACACATACCTACTATAATCTTCCTATAGGGGACCTCCTTAAATTAAACTAAAACTTAAACTAAAAGTTAAACTATTAAGTTATACTGCCTATTCAAAAAATTTTTCAAAAAACACTTGACAAAATCGAATTTTAGTGCTATAATATATAATAGAGAGGGAGAACTACTATGAAGAATGATGAAAGAGTTCAGGCTATCCTTGAGATAGCTATTGAAATGATAAAAAAGCACGAGGGATTCGTCCCAGTGCCTACTCCATGCCCAGCGGGCTACCCTACGGTTGGCTATGGACACCGAGTAGTTGATGGTGAGGTCTTCAGTCACGTTCTGGATGAACAGGAAGCCCTAAGATTGCTCAAGTTTGACCTGTTGTTGTTTTATAATGAGTTATTGGAAGTCCTTCCCAAGATAGACCAAATGCCGGATACCTCAGTAGCTGCTTTGTTATCCTTTGTTTACAACATCGGAATGACCAATTTCAAGAAAAGCACAGTTCTTAGGATTCTCAGACAAGATAATTTTGACCCAAAAGAGGTCACTCTGGAACTTAAGAGATGGGTCTACTATACTAACAAGAGTGGTCAGAAAGTTCAAAGTAAGGGTCTCATGAATCGGAGGGAGGCCGAAGCAGAACTCTTCTTAGCGGGGTATTCTCTTGAGAGACGAATTGTGGAAAAACGTAATCGGAGTTGAGCTCGTGAGAGACTACTCAACTAAGAAGGAAACTTATGCTGTCTTTTTGAACCTGCGAGGCAATAAGCGACTTGGCGTCTATCATGGTAAATTTGGTGAATGTCTTGATTTTGCTTTGGATATAATTACGCCCCCAAAGCCAAACATTGAGGACCTCCGACTTGAGGAAGAAGCCCGGAGAAAAAGAAGAAAAAGAGGAAAAAGTAATGCCAACTAAAACAAACTTTTCTGAAATGGAGACCTTATGTTTAAACTGATGGTTTTAGTTCTTGGAATGTTCTTTCTGATTATCGTTTTTAGCCTGATTTGCTTTTTTGCTTGGGCATTGGTTGAGGAACTTCTCTTTGGGAGAACCAATCATGATGCTTCAAAGTAAACGTTTTATGATTACGATTATTTCAATTTTTGTTTACTCGCTGTTGGCTGTTTTTAAGCACTTTTGGCCGAATGTGGATACCTCAATGATGGTTATCCTGGCCTCAATCATTGGTGCTTATCTGGGTGTGGAAACCTTTAGAAAAAGCGGTGGAAACCAATGAAAAAACTAAAAATTTTAGCAGCTTTTCTTATTTTGTTCTTTGGCTTGTCTTGCTCGCTTTCGGAATACTACTTGCTTGAAAAAAGGTTGCATCCATCTATTGCTGGTTGGTTTGAAGTTCATCATTTTATTATGGATTATCGGCTGCCAAAAGAGTTGGCTAAGGAGTTCTCCATAAAGAGTATAAGCGAGGATAAGCTTTTTTTGATGTTGCCTTTTGATAAACAGTTGGAATATACTAAAGACTTTTGGTCTTTTCACGGTGAGGAGCCCCTTGCTAAAGAGTATTATGAACGAGTAAAAATTGCTTATGCCTATACTGTTGGTGAAAATAGATATAACCCACTAAGAACTGATAGGGCATGGATACTCATTGTTTGTGGTATACCATATGATGTTACTATTTATGTTGCTGAAAAAGTTGAGATTGAACCATTTTCGGAACCACATATTCGTGGTATTCCTTATACAGGTAGCAGTTATGAGGACGAGGTTTCATCAGGTAAGACGCTTGTCGAAGTTTGGACTTATTTTTGGGGACATTCTGTCCGGAAGAATAATGTAACAAGGTTTTACTTTTTCTTAAATCAAGCTCGTAGATGGGAACTTTCTAAAGAAAGTATGAACGGAAATACCTATGATTTTATTAAATATTCCAAAAAGCAGTTTGAGCCTGATGATGACAACTGGAGAATCATTATTTCAAAATATTATAAATACATCAACAAATAAGGAGGCTTTTTATGAAGCAATTTTTAATTACCAAAATTGACAATGGATATCTGCTTCAGACCAATGAAAGGGTATTCTATGGACCCAACCTGGAAGCTATTTTCACCATGATTTACAATCTGAGTGGTGAAAGGAAACCCAGAGAGATTATTCCAGATTCAGAACAACCTAAAGATAAAGAGGAGGTTAACTAATGATTGATAAGATTATTATTTATGTAGCTAAACTGCTGGTCACCGAAGCCTTTTGGTGGGGTATTCTTATCGGCATTCTTTTCAGGAACGCTGTTATTGCTGTTGCCAGGTTTATCTTGGATAAGGTGATTTTTTATGTAAAACTGGGCTGGTTCTGGCTGAAAAGTAAGATTTAATAGACAAAATTGGTAAAATTTTGTAGGTTCCCTCTTGACAAAAGTTGAAAAATGTGGTATAATATATAATAGGGGAAAAGATAGTCTTTCTTCTGAAGGTTTGCCGCCTATGGCGGTGGGTAAACAAACAGCCGAATTAATCTTAGCCTGTGGGTGGGAGGCTTGGCTGTTATGAAAAATTCTATGAAAAACTTTGTTATCGGTGCCTTAATCTTTACAGCACTGCTTTCTACTTTATTTCTTGTTAGAGCTCATGTCATTTCTTTGAACAACCGAATTGCAGAAGCCGAAAGAACTATAGAGGAGCTTCGCAAGGAAAACGAGCAGGCCTTTTTGGCTGTAAAACAACTGAATGAACTCAACAGAAAGCTCAAAGAACGTGAAGAAATTTTAATCAGTGAAATCAAAAAATTGGAAGCAGCCATCAGCACAAATGAAATAAAAATAAAGCAGCTTGAGTCTATGCGGCCAACCACTCCAGCAGGTTGTGAGGAGGTCGTTTCACACTACTTGCTTGAAGTGGAATATTGGAAAAATCAGTTTACACTTGCTCAGAAGAGAGGCGATGCTTATCGTGAAGCCTATTTGAGTGCTACTGAAAGAATTACCAATTATGAAACCCAGGTTGCCATATTAAAAAATCAACTTGATAGAAACCAAAAGCTGCTGGAATCTCAGCAATTACTTATGCGTGACTTGAGAAAATATATCAAAATTAATAAATTCGACTCAGTAGTTGGAATAGCATCCACTGCTATCGTCGTAACGCTATTGGCATTAATCCTGGCAAAATGAGCAGAAGACCAAGATTACAAAAAAATAACAAGCCGGTGCTAACACCAAGAGAAAAGCGGTTTGTTAAAAAAGTAATCCAAATGAATGAAATTGGTAAAGCTGCCCTTGCCGCTGGCTATTCTCACAAAGAATATGGTTCAATGCTCTTAAAGAAGGAACACATTCGTCAAGCAATCTTGGAGAAGATGCAGGAACAAGGGATTACTGATTCTTACATTGCTCAGAAGATAAAAGAGGGCCTGGAGGCGACCTATCCGAAAAAGTTTGCGTCTAATGGGTCTATTATCCAGGAAAACGAGCCGGATTACTTTACAAGAGAAAAATATCTTGATAAAGTCCTGAAGATTACGGGTGCTTATGACAATGAAGTAAAGGAAATTCATGAAAAAAGAGAGGTGGTTATTGTTATGACGCCAGAAATGTTAAAGGGTCTTCAGGATGCCGGCGTTATTGACGCCGAAATAATTAAAGAGGAGACATCTAATGGAAACCAAGAACAAATACGAGAAACGCCTGAAACAAATTGATGCTTTATTGAGAGAATACGAAAAAGAAAAAAACATAATAGCTCTCAAAGTTGGTGATGTAGATGCCGATGAAAATCCAAGACTAAAACAAATTGAGGAAATTCAAGATAAGTTAGTTGAAGAAAAAAATCGTATTATAGGTGGTGGCGAACCTGATGAGGTTCCGCCAGAAAGCTTGGACCCCAAAAGAAAGAAACCTAAGAAAAAGAACGAAGTGAAAGAAAACGCCATTTTTGCCAAATTCAAAAAAAGTCTTAAAGACTTCAATATGTATGTTGAAGATTGATGCTCAAAAAATTAAAAGATATAAACTTTTGGCGAGATAAATGTCTTAATGATTTATACTTTTTATGTAGGGTGATTCTTCAAACCCTTGAAGACCCAACACCAGGCTTCAAGGATATGTATAAACCAACACATAAATTACTTTGTGATTTTGTAACTCAGAACGCCAAACCAGAACAAGAAATAATTTTACTTTGTCCTCGTGGTTGGCTTAAAAGTTACATAGTTACTGTTGGATTTACTATTCAGCTTATTTTAAGGCACTTGGCTGGTATAAATAAGCGTGGTGAAAGTATTTTGATAGCTAATGCTACTTTAGCAAATGCTCAACAGTTTTTAAAGAAAATCAAATATAATCTTGAACATAATGAATTATTGAGACAACTGTTTCCAGAAATACCGAGAGAGCCAGAAAAAGAAGCTGCTCGTTGGACAATGGATGAAATTCAGCTGGGTAAAGTCTTTATCGAAGTTGGTTCAGCTGAGCGTAACCTAATTTCAAAACACTATTCAATTCTGATAAATGACGACTTGGTTAACAAAGACAACTGCAATACAGCTGAGCAGATTGAGAAAATAATCGATTGGTGGAAACTTGCTCGGTCGCTGTTGGAATCCAAAGGCTTTGAAATAATTATTGGGACTCGCTATAATCGAGATGACCTGTATGGTTATCTCTTAGAACGGTTTTTGGAGTTTACTCCGGAAACCTATATACAACATCGTTCAAAAGCAATTGTTCAATTGAATAAAAATAACTATCACTATTTGAGAATTACCTGTTGGGCTGACCCAGAAAATGAGCGTGGTTCCACTTTTCCAACGCTGTTCTCCGAGGATAAGTTGAAAAGAATTCAGGCAGAACAAGCTGAGTTCTTCTCTTATCAATATCTAAACGATGTTACTTCGGAGTCTGATGCTGTTTTTAAGCGTTCCTGGATACAGCATTGGCGTAGAGGGGAGCTCCCAGAGGGCCGAATAACCTATATGCTGGTTGACCCATCTGGTAAAGAAACGACCCAAAGCGATAGAACCGGCATAGTTGTGGTGGATGCCGGTATTGATAAGCGTTTCTATGTTATTTATGCCAAAGGCGAAAAGATGACCGACCTTTCGGCGGTAGAGGAAATCTTAAAGTTGGCTTCCTATTATCAACCAGCTTTGATTGGAATTGAGGAAGGTAAATTCGAAACGTTCAGAGATTTGGCCTATTTTCTTATACCACAAATGATAAAGCAGAATAAATTTGCTTCTATGGTTGACCCAGACTATATCAATTCTTTGCCAAATATCTTTGTGCCGCTTAAGCATAGAAATAGACCAAAAGAGCTTCGAGTCAAGAATTTAACTGGCTGGTTTGAAAGCGGTAAACTTTTATTGCCCCCAACTGGTTATAACCAACTGCTTGACGAGTTGCTGTTTTTCGGAAAAAGCCGGTATGATGATATTGTGGATGCCTTGGCTTATTGTCTCGATATTTGTATGTTTCCTTCTGAAACTGGCCTGACTTATCAGCAGCAAAAAGCTTATTGCGTAGTTCAACCGGATACCCCGGCTGAAAGAGAAAAACAATATTGGGAAAACGAGGAATGGCGTATTGAGCCAACTAATTTATTGGGTGATGAACTATGACTACTATTTTTATTATTTTTTGTTTGACTGTCTTAGGATTAGAAATTCTTCATCATATTGAACTAATACATATTTTTGGTTCTCAAAAGGGGACCAAAAATAATACTAATGCTTTTTCTAAAGAACTTGAAGACAAAGCAATCAAAGATATTTTGGGGACTCTTGGCGTTACTCCAACCGAAGAAAAAGAAATTGTTGACGAAAACGAAGCTGATACCAAAAAGGCTGAAATTGATTTAAGAATGTTTGAAGAAGATTGGACAGAACCAGAGGGTAGGGGTTAAAAATGAATTTTTACGAAATTAATAAAAAGATTTTTAACGGAAAAAAGCTCGATGATTCTGACCAGGAATATGTTGTTAAACAAGTTGATTACTATTGGAATAATCATCCTGATACTTTGAGTAGGTTTCCACGTTGGGAGAAAATCCTTGCTTGGGTTGCTGGTTATCAGTATGTTGACTACAATAGGGTTACCAGAAGACTCGAGTATGTGCCAAACAAAACAAAGCAGCGTAGAATTATTGTCAACAGACTTAAACCTATTTTTAGAACAATGCTTGGAAAGCTTCGGGCAACCCAGCCTCAGCTTGGTGTTTTGCCAAATACCGCAGAGTATGAGGATATCCAGGCCGCTAAAGTTGGTGACCTTGTCTTGGAAGCCCTATCTACTAACGTTGTGGACTTCAACAAGATTAGAAAGCAGTTTTATTGCTGGTTGTTGCTTGTTAATAGAGCTTGTATCAGGGTCTTCTGGGACTTAACCAAGCGTGGTATAATTGGTTACGAAAGGGTTACCGACGATACCGGTAACACTATGAAAATATTAATAACCGAAGAGGGTGATGTTGGAATGGAGGTTGTTTCTCCGTTCAATTATCGCCATGACCCGTTATATACTGAACCAGATAGGTGGAGATGGTTCCTGTATGGGGAACTCGTTGATAGACAGAGTATTGCTGACGCCTACGGTATAAGCAAAGAAGAACTTAAGCCTGAAAAAACTTTGAATAAAAACTTTTCCGGTTTTGTTACTTTTGATAATGAAAATTTGTTTGAGTTTAGACCATTTACACCCGAACTTGATGAGGATACTGTAATTAAGTATGAATTTTGGACTCCGCAAAGTTATATTGTAATTGCTGGTAATAAGGTTCTTGAGTATGGGGTTAACGAGTATGAAATTATCCCATTCTTCACAATGGAAGACAATCTCATACCTCTGGAAAGTTACGATAAAAACCTGCAATTCAATGATAGTATTTTCAAAGAACTGATAACCCCACAACAGGAATACAATAGGCAGCTGTCAATCATTAGTTCAGCCATTGAACGTTCTGCCAAGATTAAGGTCTTGGCTTCATTGAATGCTTTGATGAATAAAAAGCAGTTGTTCGATGATGGTAGCTTAGTTGTAGTTGACTATATGTCTCAGTTCGGTGAACCTAAACAGCTGAGGCTTGACCCGCTACCTCCTTTGACTATACCATTCAAGCAAGAGCTTGAGCGTGACCTGGAAAACGTCAGCGGTGTCCACGAAGTTAGCTTTGGTAGGCTTCCTGAAAGGGCAAGCCATGCTTCTGGAGTTCTCGTTAATTTGCTGCTTGAGCAGGATGACTCGGTGTTGGACCCCATTATTATTGAGGCTGACCGGGTGTTCTCTAAGGCCTGGTCCTTTGCTCTAAAGCTGGTCCAAGAACACTATTCGGTTCCGAGACTGTTGAAGCTTACTGGTAGGGATAAGCGTGAAAGCATCATTCAGTTCAAAGGAAGCGACCTTATGGGTAATACAGATGTTTCTGTTACAACTAACCTATCATTACCGAAGAGCCGAGTCCTAAGAAGCGAATGGATACTCCGCCTGGCTCAGCTGGGACTTATTCAGGACCCAAAGCTTATCTTGGAAATGCTTGAGTTAGGCGAAGCTAAG
>JAWBOR010000082.1:0-7785 GCA_038826015.1 Bathyarchaeia archaeon | reverse complement strand
GGTGGGCTTTTAGCCACTGCGACAATGTCGAGCTTAGTAAAGATGGTTATTGACGATGAAATTATAGGAATGGTAAAATATGCTCTTCGCGGAATCGAAATCACAAAGGATAAGATACCTATGGATCTAATCCATGAGATAGGCCCCTTGGGCAATTTCATGGGTAATAGGAAGGTTCTAGAGTTCACGAGAAAATACCTAAGGACAGAACATTATGTCCCAAACCCAAGCCTCAGAGTAGACCGGGACCTATGCACAAAAGAGGGAAAAAAGACAGTCTTAGATGTTGCACGCGAAAAACTGGATAAAATTTTAAAAGCACATGAACCAGTGCCGTTGCCAGCAGATGTAATAAAAGACTTAAAAAGAGTCTATAATGAAGCAAAGAAGAAATTAGCACATAGATCAAGCAGACGTCTTAATTCTTAAATTTAATGAAATTCAAATTATGGGGTGATGATGTTTGATGAGTCCAGTCTTATCAAAACAATTTTTCACTAATTTATGTAATCGATAGAAAAAGCCAGTTTTTGTTTTTTATATTTGAAATATTTTTGCTTTTTTCCTTACCGATTGGTTTAACAAGATTTTTCCCCAGTCCTATTACTATTAATATATGTGACTGCATCATTCTCTGTACATCCGAATAGCAGGCTGCGATAGATGTGGCTTTCTTTATGGATTCAGAATCTTTTTCCCAGACCAAAACCGTTATTTGAACCACATAATCAAGAATCTCCATACGGCAAAATCGTGTTTCTCTGCCCAGCAACAACACGCAATTATAATCAAGGTTTGTAGCAAACATATGATCTGAATGAGCATCTAGTCCAGGAAAGACGCAAAATATCTGAGCGCGGCACATTTAAAGTAAGCGCTTGCTTTAAATCATTTTTCATACCGTTGTGCAGAGAAGAAGACAAAATTAACTCCACAAAATAAAAAAATCAGTCATTCATTTTTTTTTAAAAAAAAGAGAAATTATTTTACTATGTCAATCTCTGTAAGGACAGGGTGTCCCCAGTTTGTAAAATTCACCGTTATTCCAGTTACTCCATCTCTATATACCACAGGGCCGGAAAGAGGACATTGCTTCTGAAATGCGGGAATATATGGAGCATCTTCATAAACTATCCAACTTATCTGTGAATAGAGTTTTCGTCGTTCTTCTTCGTCGTATGTACTGTTTACTTGTTTCAGTAGTTCTTCAACAGCTGGGTTCTCGTAGAGAGCGTTGTTTCCTGCGGTGAACCATCCTGTTTTGCCAACTTTCCAGTCAACAAAGCACCATTCGTCCGCGTACCAATCCCATTGAATGGTTGACATGGCGTATTGGGGCATCAGATCTGGATTGCACAATATGTTTATTTGCGCTAATCCAGTTACGCCTTCTAGTTTAACTTTGATCCCTATTTCTGATAAATTGGCTTGGACTATCTCAGCTAACTCTTTGCAATTAGGTTGATCCGTTGCGTAAAGTAATGTAGCCTCCGGGATACCTTCTCCGTTAGGGTGACCTGCTTCAGCTAATAGCGCCTTTGCTTTGTTTAGATCGCGCTCGTAGTATGGCACTGTAGGATCTCGGTATCTAAAGCCGTTCGGAATCGGTTCAATATATCTAAAAGCCAAACCATGCCACATCTCTAGTATTTGATCATAGTCTATTGCGCGAACTATCGCTTGACGAGTGAGCTTATCAAATATTCTGACATTAAGACTAACGTTGACCACCGTAGGTTGAAACTCACCATAGTACAAATTCATACCTTTTGCCTTTGCATCAATAAACGCGTCTGGAGTTAAATCTGCAATGTCGGCCGCACCTCTTTCAACATCCTGAAGGCGTGTTAGTGCGTCTGGGACAGCTCTGATAATTATCTTATCCACCTTAGGCGGATTGTGTACTCCCGTTCCAGGTCCACCCCAATAGTTCGGATTTCTTTCTAGGACAACCAATACATTAGGTTCATGTCTAGTTACCATGAATGGGCCAGTACCCATTGCATGAATAGTCATATATTCGTTTGGTGATCCCGCTTCGACACCACCGTGTTCAGTCACCCAGCGCGGACTGACGACACTTGATCCAAATTGGGTCAACCCACCTATGAATGGTGCAAATTTCTCTGGTAGACGAATTACAAGCGTGTATGGGTCTGGACAAGTCAAAGTTATGTTTCCATTCGTCACCAGCTCCATCTGATCATCTGGTGGCGTATTATCCGGTTTGTTCCACATATTTAGCATCTCAGCAGTTATCCCATCTCGCGCGGGATAATCGCCTAGAGAAACCGTGTTAACCCATCCTGGTCCATAATTTATTAGGCCTGAACGGTAGAACGAATACCAGAAGCAATATGCGTTCATAGGATCTCCGTTACTGAAAGTCACATTCTTACGAATTTTGAATGTAAAAGTAGTACCATCCTCGCTTATTGTATAGCTCTCGGCTAAACACGGCACAATCTCAGGGGAAACACCGTCTTTGAAAAAGAGTAGATTCTGATATATGGCAAATACCACTCTTGCCGCCTCGCCACCCCAGCATACATGTGGATCCAACGTTTCGGGAGTAAGTATGACATCATAAATTAACGTTTTCCCTGTAATGGGAGGCGTGGTTGCAGGAGGAGTTGTTGGGGGTGGTGTTGTTTTAGGCGGCGTTGTTGGGGGAGGAGTTGTTTTAGGAGGAGTGGTTACGGGCGGAGTTGTTGGAGGAGGGGTTGTCGGCGCCGGCGCACCAGGCTGACCCCATAAATAGTAGGCTGCACCGCCAATCACAGCTGCAGCAGCAACAGCACCACCAGCAGCAATATACTTACGTCTACTAACCTTTTTAGACTGCTCAGACATTTTCTCTCCTCAAAACTTTATACATTTATTTGTTAAAGCCTAAACTTCTTATAAGATTTGCGGTAGTTTTTGTTAAATGTTTAAAAATTTTGTAAGCCGCTGAAAAGGATACGTTGGTCTCAGAAACATTATTTTGTTGGTGGGCCGGGCCGGACTTGAACCGGCGATCTCAGCCTTTCTTAATGGTGAGACAGCTATTCGTAAGGGCTGCTTTAGGTCTTGTGGATATCCTAACCAAGCTAGACTACCGGCCCGTAGCATGCAATGTTCATTTCTGTTTCGCTGTTTCCACTACTGCATTCTGGATTTTAACATTTTTATTGTTTTTGCTTGTCTTAAAATATCTGCCGCTGAAAAACTGTGTTCAAAAAATGTGGAATCGGCACTTTGACATTAGAGCGTTTATGTTAATTTATATTTTTGTTGAAGCTAATTCTCTTCTCATGTTATTTAGGTTTAATGATACTTTTCGGATTTCTTTGTAGACATCAGCCACGGTAGGCGGATGCATCCTCTTTTTCATCAATCCTGCGGCGACCAAAGCGGCGCCAACCAAATCCGAAATCGTAGGGTCAGGAAAAGCTATTAGAGCTATCCCCGCCGCAATCAGTCGCGAACCATTGGTGTTAGTTCCGCCATAAGAACCTCCGATTAGATGTTTTAAAGGCTTAACAGTATTAGTTATTTGTGCAGAGGCTTTCCCAAACTCTTTGTAGTTTTGGCTTATTTCGCGTAGAACTTTGAGAAATTCCTTTGCTGAATATTGGTCCATTGAAACACACCCGTGGAAATTTGACTGTTAATTTTTGCAAAAGAAGCTTTTTATTATTTTTTAACATGTGGATATATGCCTGAAAACATGTTTCAAATATCAAGAATAAACTTTAAAGAAACTTCCTCTGGGCTTTCTTGGATTTCCATCCGATGGTATGTTACCGCTTTTATTCCCACCTTTTGTTTATGTTTCTTCGGAACGAAAGGTTCACCGTAGATATTGGCTTTAAGCCTGAAACCCTTATCAGAAGGCTCTAGTTCCTGGATCTTGAACTTTGAGTAAAGCATATTGTTTACTTCGAATCTAATGAGAAGTTGTTCCAACCAACTGTAGAGTAAAGCCTGCTTATCATATTCTTCTACTTCAACAACTTCTTCAACTTTGGGTTCCACATCTCTTGTGTCAGTCATAGATTCGAACATCGCCAAAGCGGCATTTTCAAAAGCTTCAGCAAGGTTTTTACCATGAGCGGCTATGTAAATGTCTGCAGTGTGCTCCAAAAATTCAAAGCGGTTTTTCCCGCTAATTTTCATGTCTCTTCACGCCTCTCTCCTGCACATCTTCCAAAAGCATCTATAAACGTCAATAACTAATATATCTCACGGGTATTAATTTCAGAGTTTATGGAAGGAGAAAACTGAAACATGGAGCAATGGGAGCTAATCATTATTGGAGCTGGACCTGCAGGATTAACAGCTGGCATATACGGAGCCAGAAGCGGTCTAAAAACCTTAATTCTAGAGGAAAAGCTTTCAGGCGGCATGGTCTCTACCTCGACATGGATAGAAAACTATCCAGGTTTTCCAGATGGTATAGCTGGAACCGATCTGGTTGAAAAGATGCTTAGTCAATGCAAAAAATTCGGAGCGGAAGTTCGGGAATTTGAAAGCGTAATTGAACTAAACCTCAAGGATGAAAAGAAAATTATAAAAACGGACCGCGCCGAGTATTTATCCGAGGCGGTTATTATCGCTTCGGGTTCTAAGCATAAGACCCTCGGCGTGCCTGGCGAAAAAGAATTCCAAGGTCGAGGTGTAAGTTACTGTGCTATTTGCGACGGCGCCTTCTTCAAAGAGAAAAAAGTTCTTGTAGTTGGAGGGGGAAATACCGCTGCAATGTCTGCGTTATATCTCGTTAATGCCGCCTCAGAAGTCTATCTTGCTCATCGCAGAGACAAGTTGAGAGCTGAAGAGGCATATGTAAAAGAACTTATACAAAAGGGGGTTAAATTCCTCTGGAATACTGAGGTTAAAGAAATACATGGCGACTTCAAAGTGAACAGCGTAACGCTGTTTAATAATAAGAATGGAAAAACGATAGATATGCCCATTGACGGAGTTTTCATCTTCGTTGGAGAAGCACCAAACAGCGAATTTGCAAAGAAAGCAGGGATCAGGACAAATGAAGGGGGGTATATTATCACTGACTCTTTTCAGCGAACCAATATTCCAGGTGTTTATGCCGCGGGCGACGTTACCTCATGTCCGATAAAACAGATTGGAACAGCTATTGGACAAGCAATTGTAGCTACAAGCGAGGCTTTCAACTATATAAAGAGGCCGTATTACAGCTGGGAACACTGAAGAAAAGAAATCTTATGGGGTCTCCTTTTTTGGCTGAAGCGACATCGAAGAAGGTTTTAGAATATCATAGTAACTCGTCTACATTATCTTTTATTTTCTCTATGCTGCTTGCTATGAGGTCTAAATATTCTTTATCAACCAGAAGAATCGGATGGGGCAGGGTTACTTCCTTTGCAGTGAACTCTTCAGCGCCTGGTAAACGAAGTTTCTCGTAATCTGGCACTTTGAACCCTTTAGGTATTACTTTTGTTAAGTTTTCTTTTTTAAAGGCGAACTGCTTGTATAATGGCATTCCGTAGCCTAAATATGTAGGGACTCCTTCAGCTGTCAAGGCTTCTGCGAATTTCTGTTTGGGAAGCCCATTGAATTCCTCTGCTTCATATTTGAAAGCGAAAAGGTAATAACCTCTCTTTGTTATTCTCGGGTCTTTCTTTAAGGGCTCAACCCCATCAATCTTTCTGAGTTTTTCAGCTAGATATGAGCCGTTAGAAAATTTCGTCTCAATCTCTTGCGGAAGAGTCTTCATCTTAGAAAGTAGTAGAGCTGCTTGAAACTCGGTCATCCGATAGTTTGAACTTAGAATATAATGTTCGTATCCTGGTCTGCCGAGAACTCGGCCTATGTTGTGTATGAGTCTCGCCCTGTTAGCTAATTCTTCATCGTCTGTGAGAACTATTCCGCCTTCGCCTGCAGTGATGGATTTACTCTCTTGGAAGGAGAAGCCTCCCATGTCACCTATGGCGCCAACCTTACGTCCTTTCCACTCTGAACCATGAGCATGAGCAGCATCTTCTATCAAGAACAAATCATATTTTTTGGTTGTTGGCAGGATTTCATCGAAGTCTGCTGGATAACCGCCGTAATGAACAACTATAACCGCTTTAGTCCTTTCAGTTATTGAATCTTTTAGAGATTCAGAGCTTATGGCGCCTGTTTCAGGGTCGATGTCAGCAAATATAGGGATCGCTCCAACCTCTGTAACGGCGGAGGCTGTTGCTACGAATGTTACCGCTGGGACAACAACTTCATCACCGAATCCGACGCCGACGGTTTTAAGGGCGAGCTCCAAGGCAACTGTGCCGTTAGCCACTGCTATACCGTATTTGGCGTTGTGGTATTCTGAAAAAGATTTTTCGAACAGTTCTGCTTTTGATTCTTGGAGCCCTTGTCCATATCCGCCGACTCGGCACCATCTTCTACTTTCTAAAACTTCGATTAGGGCTTTCTTATCTTCATCTGTCACCTTTGGCCATTGTGGAATCTTCTCTCTTAGCTCAGCTGCTTCGGGTCTCCCACCATTAATAGCTAATTTAGTCATGTTTCATTATAATCTCCTGATCAAGATAAGTTTTGCCGTAAAAATATTAATTGCATATTGAATGAAGCCCCTTTTTTAAGAATGCAAGGCTTCAGTAATATGATTTCGTTCGCCACAATCTTTTAAACAATCGTCAAAATCATCAGGAGCCATTAAAATAAAGATGTTAAATACTAGTTTATTACATATACTGAAAAGAAGGCTAAGCGAATGGGGAAAGTCGATCTGTGTACTAGCCATAGTTCTTTCATTACTTTGTTTCTCCGCTCTGGGAGTGTATGGACAATCTGAACCAGGGACAAGCAAAATCGTGGAAAATATCTCTTTCATTAGCAACACGACTTTTTCATCGATTGATCCAGTTGTTACTGAAGTAGGGAAGATCAGCCTTTCAATAGACGGCCTAGGAACACTTGCAGAAAGCGGAACGATACAAGTTGAGAAACTAGCTGGTGCAACTGTTCGAAGCGCATATATGGCGGCTGCAAGCACAGGCTTTACAGGATATCAGTTGTCAGATGGGGATGTGAAAATAGATGGTGCTGCTGTCAACTGGGATGTGTCGATTCCAGGTGCAATAAGTAACTGGAACCATTGGGCTGATGTAACTTCACTGGTTAAACCCAAGATTGACGCCGCGCCAGCTGGACGGGTGGATTTCAATCTAACCGAAGCTTATACGGGTTATATTGACGGAGAAATTTTGGCGGTCATCTTCAATGATCCAAGCCAAACTGTTGACAACACCGTTATTCTTTTCTTCGGCGCCCAAGAGGTTGAAGGAGACACCTTTGTTATCAGCTTGGCAAGCCCGTTAGACAAGAGTGATCCTAATTTGGAACTTGATATGTCGCTGGGCATATCATATGGCTACCAAGGTTATGGGCAGTATAGTATAATTGACGTCAATGGCATAAGGGTATCAACATCAGCTGGCGGCCAAGACGATGGGGCTCCAGCAAATGGGGCGCTTTTGACTGTCGGAGGCTTAGATGATAGTAATGCTAATCCAGCGGATCCTTATGCGACTCCTTCAGGCAATCCTCGTATAGATGATGAGTTGTATGATCTGCTACCTTTCGTGGAAACTGGTGACACCAGTATAACGATTTTCACCCAGAATCCCTCTGCAGACGATGGCATATTCTTCGCGGGTCTCTTTCTAGCGTCAGTTCGAGCATCTGCTGGAGAAGAAGGAAGAAGAGCAAGACCGGTGGTAGTAGGCGGCGAAGTTCTGGAATTCAGCCCTCTAATGC
>JAWBOR010000081.1:0-7790 GCA_038826015.1 Bathyarchaeia archaeon | reverse complement strand
GTCGTCCGCGTAGGCGATGATGTTGAACTGCTCGAGGCCCGGCACATGGTAGACGTACGGCCGCCGGGAAAGTGTCCCCTGGACGGGCCCGTTATGCAGCAGCGCCGCTGTATCCCCGGGCTCAGGCTCCGGGAGATACTCGATCGTGCCCCGGGCGAGCCCGAACGACCCGCTGACCTCGCGCAGCGTGAAGAGCAGCTCGTGGGCTCCGTGGTTGGACAGCGTCAGCCCCGTTAACTCCAATTTTTAGAACCAACTACAATCTACCTCTTTTCCAATATAGTCAATACGATGCGTTTTTGTTTTTGAGTTACTTAATAATCGTATTTTCATATTTGAATGTTTCTAGCTTAAGAATTAAATGTCTATTTATATATAATGGTATAGCGACTAACTTAGGAACACTTTACAAATCTGATTTTTCTATTTGAGACTTTTAGGCATCGTCAATCTGACAGACTTGTGCGTGTTTTAGTTGAAAAATATGTCAAGGCTGTTCAATCAAAGGTATAGCGTAGCTCAAGCTCACGAAACAAAATTAAATCCTGCGGAGAGTGTTACCTTGTTTAAGAAACCAATCTAACAACGACCCTATGTTTTAGGCTGCCTTAGATTAAAATTTGTAAAGAGCCGAAACCATACTTCTTCAATATAAAAAGACTATTTTAAAAGGCGGCATTAGCAAATGGGTGGTATTAAAGATTTTTATTTACAAATAAATCAATTAGTAGGTAAAAAGGTGTTGTGTCTTGGAGGAGCCTATTGGACGAAAGTCTGTGAGAAAAACCTTAGAAAATTTAAAGACTTACGTGAGTTTAAAGTCAGACTTGTCGAAGCTTGAGGAG
Organism: Bathyarchaeia archaeon; assembly: GCA_038826015.1. Lineage (GTDB taxonomy): Archaea > Thermoproteota > Bathyarchaeia > Bathyarchaeales > DTEX01 > JAWBOR01. Next base: position 6,945 of record JAWBOR010000081.1, on the reverse strand, counting down.
AAGTTCTTTTACAAAGTCTTGGATGACTTCAGAAAAAACATCGATATTAATGATAGGAAACATATAGATTTTTTAAGTGTGGTTATAGATTACACTAATTCTGTAAGCGATTTGATTAGGACGCTTTCGCTTTACATTGAAGCACTTGAATCCTACATTTCGGAGCTAGATGAGACATTCGACAATTTATTGGAGGATGCCAGAAAGATGGCTGAGCAACAAATACAAGAGATGCCTAAAGACAAGCCGCCATTCTATGGTTAACTCGAAGAAGCAATTCAGATAGTTTTGGAAAAGTTAAAAAGTAAGTACAACGCTAAGGGTTCTAAAACATTCATTAAGAGTGTGACCGTATTGGGAAAGATCAAAACGCCGATGGTTCTCGTGAACTTTAAGACATATGCTGAAGCCACGGGTAAAAAAGCCGTCAAGTTAGCCGAGATCGCGGAGAAGGTAAGCCTAGAAACCGATGTATGTTTCGGTGTGGCTCCACAATTCGTCGATATTCCTATTATATCCCCGGTTGTTGATATACCTATTTTTGCTCAACACATCGATCCGATTAAGCCTGGAAATTTCACAGGTCATGTTCTTCCAGAGTCGGTGAAGGAAGCAGGCGCCGATGGCACATTGATCAATCATTCTGAGAAACGTCTAAAACTTGCTGACATCGATGAAGCCATAAAGAGGGCGCATGAACTTGGCTTAGTTTCAGTTGTATGCACAAACAACAGCGCTGTAAGTGCCTCTGCGGCCGCGCTTAAACCTGACATGATAGCCGTGGAGCCTCCCGAATTGATTGGCACAGGGATTTCAGTCTCAAAGGCTAAGCCTGAAGTTGTAACCAGTACGGTTGAATTAGTGAAGAAGATTAATCCTACAGTTGTGATTCTTTGCGGAGCAGGCATAACTAACGGAGAAGACGTTGCTTCTGCCATAAAACTGGGAACCAAAGGTGTTTTAGTTGCAAGCGGCATAGTCAAAGCAAAAGACCCGTATAAAGTTATGCTTGAATTTACAGAGTCCATAGCAAAGGCTTAACTGGATTCGAGGTTAAAAATTTTGAAAGTTGGTCCAGAATGTGCACTATGTCTGTTTCAGCGGGGTTACATGGAGATTGCCGAAGCGACGAAAGACCCTGAAGTAAGAATGGAAGCTTGCCGTCGTCTATATCACATATTAGCCGAAAACTTCCATTCTTCTGCTGTGCCATCTATACTTGGGACAATGCGAGAAAGAATGATAAAAAAGGTAACTGGTAACCCAGACCCATTTGCTGAAAGGAAATTATTAAGCAACACAGAAGCCATGAAGATTCTTCCATTTGCAGAAAAATTGGTTTCGACTGAGCTGACCGCTGAGTCACGATTTAGAAAAGCTTGTCTATGCGCAATCGTCGGGAACATTTTAGAGTTTGATATCCCCGGGCACTCTTTTGAATTTGATGAATTGAATAGTTTTATTCATAAAGCTGAAAACGATCTGGTCATAGATGATATCTCAGAAGCCTTCAGAATCGCACAGAGATCTTCGCTAATTCTTTACTTGACAGATAACGCTGGCGAAATCGTCTTTGACACTTTATTTGTAAAAGAACTTAAAAATACTGGTGGATGTGTTGTCGTCGCGGTTAAGGATGAACCTGCCCATAATGATGCAACTATGAAAGATGCCTTATTCGTAGGAATGGATAAAGTTGCGGATTCTGTGATCACTATAGGCACAGACACAATGGGGCTAATACTTAATGAATGCAGTGAAGAATTCCTAAACATCTACAACTCCGCCGATCTGGTTGTAGCTAAAGGAATGGGCTACGCTGAAACCCTCACAGAACTCAACCTAAAAACGCCCCATCTCCTTTTATTGAGAACGAAATGCATGAATGTAGCCAGATATTTCCAAGTAGAAAAAGAGAAAAATATAGCTAAACTGTTGGTTCCAAAGAAAACATAAAAAATACACGATTCAAATCTGCCAGATTTCTGTTTTTCACAAAACACATATCGCCTCTAGCAACAATTATATGGAAATCGGTCAAATATCCAATAATTGAATCTGGATAGATGAAGAATGCTGACAAAACTTAAGAAAACCGTTCAGTTGTGGTTAACGGCTGAAGCCAGATTAATGCATAAAACCGGCTTAACACCAAACATGCTAAGCACTTTAGGAGTAATCCTCGGCGTGGCGTCGGGCGTTGTTTATTGGGCTGCGGGAATATTTTTCTCGATCCCAGATTTTTATCTTTACAGGATTTATCTATTTTTAGCGATTATTTTTCTTTCCGCTTCAGGTCTCTGCGATGCTTTAGATGGAACTTTAGCCCGATTATATGGAAAAACCTCGATTCTTGGCGGTTTCTTGGATTCTCTTCTCGACCGTTATGTTGAAGCATCTGTTTACTGCGGTCTAATATTAGGTGGATTATCTGATTCTTTTTGGGGGCTTTTAGCGCTCATCGGTTCGTTGCTTACAAGTTATACGAGAGCGAGATCCGAAGCGGCTGATGTGCCAATGGAAACAGTCGGCGTAATTGAACGGGCGGAAAGGCTTATCATAATTGGCATCGCAACAATTTTAAGTCTTGTTTGGCCGGAAACATCCGCGTTAAGATGGGGCATAATCCTACTTGCTTTGGCCACCAATCTTACTGTTCTTCAGCGAGTGATCTATTTCTACCGAAAGGCTGGTTCGAGCAAAACAAATTAAACTTTTTTTAAGTAGCTCTCTCTCAGCCCTTTTAACGTCTACTACGGAACTTTCTTTCTTCTTTCGCTCTGACTTTGACTAATCCGCGGTGCACCGCGCATGAAACACAGTAATATTGAGTTTCGAATCGACCCGGCATATACGCACCCTTTTGACGGAGTTCCTTAGCTAAAACTGGGTCGACAAGCGTGATTCGACGCGTGGATTTTTTAGCCTTATCGCGTGGAACAAGCCCTCCACAGGAGCTGCATTGAACAACATCGCTTCTTCCTTTCTGTCCCTTTGAGCGGCCTCTGCTTTTACGTTTAATCGGCATGAAATATTTCAACATCCTTTTCGTTTCTTGCAAGTTAGAGAAGTTAATACAGAGATATATTCTTATACCTTCCGTTTTCCGTTTTCTTATCTTAACAATGACAAACAACAAGTCAAAATCTTTTTCAATAATCTCCTCTTTATACTGCTACTATGCAAGGAACATACATAAACACGATTGCGGTGATAATTGGAAGTCTCTTCGGAGTGTTACTTCATAAAAAATTTCCCGAAAAAATCAAGAAGATAGTCTTCCAAGGAATCGGCTTAGTGACTTTGTTCATTGGAATCCAAATGGCGTTTAAAGTCAACAATCTAATAATACTTTTCTTCAGTATCCTGATAGGAGCTGTGATTGGAGAGATTATAGATTTCGAAAGATATTTAGATAGGTTGGGTGTCTTCTTAAAAGACAAACTTAAATCTGAAGATGACAGATTCATAGAAGGACTTGTTACTGCTTTTCTAATCTTCTGTACTGGCTCAATGACAATTCTCGGCGCAATAGAAGACGGACTTAACGGAGACCCTTCTATTTTATATGCAAAGGCGATGCTAGATGGATTTGCCTCCATATCACTCGCATCCGTTTTCGGAATAGGTGTCTTATTTTCAGCCATACCTCTATTCATTTTTCAGGGAGGAATAACATTTCTGGCGGCATATTCCAAAGGATTCTTTACGGATGCCCTCATAAGCTCGCTCAGTGCGGTTGGTGGAATATTGTTAATCGGTTTAGGAATCAACTTGCTGGAAATTAAGAAAATAAAGGTAGTGAATTTATTGCCTTCACTTGTTGTTGCAGCGTTTCTTGCACACCTATTTCAATGGTAATCTTGGCACAAAGGGCTTAAAAACAAACAATAATTGCTAGCCTTATCACGTGAAAAAGTTCAAACACGTATAAGATATATCTCGCGGGCACCCAAGATTCAAAAAAAGAAGTGATGTGTAATGGAACTCAGTGAAGTTCTTAAACGAGAGTTTTCGTTCATCAGAGGAAATTATCGGACTCTCATCATAAGCTGGATTATAATGGACCTTGCCATGGAAATGCCATCTCCAAACTTTCAATATTACGTTCAAGCTCTTGGCGGAACCGGCATCGAACTGGGAATCATAGGTCTCGCCAACTTCCTTGCATTGGCGGTTGTCGCCTTCCCTGGTGGTTATCTAGCAGACAAATATGGAAGACGTTGGCTCATCACAACCATGACATTTGCGATGTCTCTATCACTTTTATTCTTTGCGCTTGCTCCATCGTGGCATTTCATTCTGATAGGCACAATAGTTAATAGCTTATGCCTAATTTACCAGCCAGCGTTATTTGCAATGGTTCAAGATTCTTTGCCTCCTGAGCGCAGAGGCATGGGTTCTTCGATTATGCACCTAATTCACGGTACTTTCAACACCCCTGGTCCCATAATCGCGGGTTTTCTTCTACTAAAATTTGGGCTGGTTACAAGCATGAGAATAATTTATTTGCTTATGACTGCTCTGTTTCTTATTGCGGCAGTGTGGCGGCTAAGGCTTAAGGAAACATTAACGAACGGCGAGCCAATCCGTTTTAGATATTTCGTTTCTTTATATCCAAAAGCTACTAGAGAAAGCTTCAATGTCTGGAAAGTTGTGCCCCGTTCAACATTATGGCTGTTCATAACTCAGATTCTGACAATGTTCGGATTTTCCCTTACTCAAGTGATAAATGCCATTTATGCGCGAGATGTGCTTCTACTATCAGAGGAACAATGGTGGCTCGTTTATGTTCCGCTTTTATTAACCATGGTTGTTGCTTCTATTCCAGTCGGCGTAATGATTGACAAAGCTGGAAGAAAAATGCCTTTTCTTCTCGGATTATTTGTTTACGGTTTAGCGACAATAATTTTCATGATGGGCAACCTTACAACAGTCATGATTGCAATGTCTCTTTTTGGCATTGCACAAATGCTAGCGATGTCCGCAGCAACCGCGCTTTTAGCAGATTTAGTCGACCTGGAAAACCGAGGAAAGATTAATGGATTCATCAATTTCACGGGTTTCATTGTAATGGGCTTCGGCAACTTGCTGGGCAACTATCTTTATTTAAACTTCGTTCCGCAGATGCCCTTCTACGTAACGCTTGGATTGGTAATTCCAGAACTATTCATAGCCTTCTTTCTTGTAAATGAACCGAAAAAAGAGCCAGTGTGACAATTGTTATTAAATGAAAACATAATAATTATTAGTTTCAAAAATGTTTGATATAGTAACTGTTGGCCATTTTACAATTGACTATATTAAATCGCCTAGAAGACTTGATTCAAAACCTACATTAGGTGGTCCACCGACTTACACTTCAATCGCTGCGAGAAGACTGGGCGCAAATGTCTCAGTCATATCTAAGGTTGGAGAAGACTTTCAGCCGAAATATCTCAAATGGCTGAAGAATCAAGGCGTCGATCTTTCTGGATTAAACAAAGTTAAAGGCACATTGACAACAAGTTTTATGTTAAATTATTTTGAAAATGGCGAACGGCAGATGGCATTGAAAAATAGGGCTCCACCAATAGAAGCGGAGGATGTTCCCGACAATCTAGAGACCAATTCTATTCATGTCGCTCCAATTGCAAATGAAGTTTCTTACAAAGTTATTGACAAGTTAAGAAGGCTGACTAATACAGTTTCATTAGACCCTCAAGGATTCCTGAGGCGTTTCACAGAGGAAGGCATGATGTATTTGGCAAAAATGGATAATTTGGAAATCCTTGAAAAAATAGATATATTCAAGTCCTCTGAAAGAGAGATAGAAGTGTTAACTGGAGAATCTGATGTTCTAAAGGCTATGATTATGATTCATGAACACGGAGCCAAAATCGTAATTGTAACACGAGGAATGGAGGGCTCAATATTATACTTTAAAAACCGATTCCACAAGATTCCAGCAGCTAGACCTAAGATTGTCGTAGACACGACAGGAGCTGGAGACGCTTTCATAGGTGGTTTCATGGCAGAATATATCGAAGAAAAAGAACCAGTATGGTGCGCATGCGTTGGCTCGGCAGCGACATCTTTTGTCACTGAAAAAATCGGTCCAAGAGGGTTTGCCCCCAGAAAAGAGGTTTATGAGCGAGCAGATGAGGTTTACGAAAAAACATCCATAATTATATGATCTTCTTATCGACTTTTTTAAAACAGAAAAACGGCTCCAATAGTTTGGCATAAAAGAAACCTCTTTAAAGCACAGTGTTGTTTGCTTTAACATTTGCTGGGATGTGAGACAGATGGGTAAAATATCTAAAGGAGTAAAATGCAGCGTCGAAGGATGCGGTAAAGAAGCTTCTCGTTCCTTGCACGCTGAGAAGGTGACATCTGCAGGTTTGAAGGTTCAAGGTGGTAGACGTGCGTATCTGTGTAAGGAGCATTACAAAGATTATAAAAAAGCAACTAGAAAGGATAAGATAATTGACAGATGGCGATATGGTGCCCCAAATGCACAGTGATTTACGCCCTTCGTAGATCTGCTATTTAAAAATCTTTATCTGGTTAGCAGTATTAAACTGATAGATATTATGCCAGATCGAGGTCTAAGAGCTTGAGAATATTGCAGCTTCATTCGAATTTCATTGAGTATCGCCCAGTGGAGAAAGAGATAGATTCGGCTGAAGAATGCGAACGTAAGACTTACCGCTTTGAAGAACTGGTCGTCCTGTTTACATGTGTTGAAAAAGGAGATACCGAAGAAACTGCTATCAAAGCCATCGAGGACCTCAAAGAATTTTTAGGGAAAGTGAAAACTAACCGAGTTTTAGTTTATCCCTATGCCCATTTAAGTACTGACTTGGCGAATCCATCCAACGCACTGAAGATTCTTAGGGAGATGGAAGGACATGCGAAATCTATAGGTATAGAAACCTACAGAGCGCCCTTCGGTTGGTGCAA
>JAWBOR010000080.1:0-7901 GCA_038826015.1 Bathyarchaeia archaeon | reverse complement strand
ATTTCTTACTCCTTGCTTAGCTAAAGGCAACAAAGAGATTTCAATAAGCGGGGTGTTCACCAATCTGACACATGCCTTAGAAACCTCTGCTGTGAGAGGCAGTAAACGTTTAGCTATTCCTCCAACTGGAATTATAACCCTTAAAGATTCAGGCATATAACCCGCCAAAATTTCTCCTCCTCCAATTAGAATTACATTTACCTTTATTAAAAATTTAAACAGATTTTTGGTATGTCACACAATTTTTATGTCATCCAGACTTGCAAGGTTCAAATTTTTAGCGGTTTTAGCAATTCCGAAATTAATTTCTCTTTCTGGAAAAAGAATAAAAGCTTTTATGCAACTCATTTTGAGCTGTTTAGCTCGAAGAGATCGAGCGTGCCCATCTAAAATATAAAATCTGTTATCTTCCTTAACGCAGAGTATTGGGACTAGAATCTCGCTTATTGAGTCGATCTGTCTCTTCAATATTTGAGGCTGCGTTGGAATAAGGTCACTTAAAGGCACCTTTACTCTTTTTAACTTAAAAGAAATATTGTAAAGAAGCTCATAGTATTTTAGCAAAGTCAGTATCTGCGCCCAAGCTCTCAAAATCGGGTTATCAATAGGTGCAACATCTTTGATAGGAAGTTCTTCAAGGCGACGTCTAGGCTGGGCTCTGTAATTTTTGCTTTCAGGAAATTTCAATACATAGGCTCTTACGGTTTTCTCCATCAGCTTCGTCAAAATATAAGAACGGTGATGCCCGTCTAGAATAAAATAATCCTTTTGTTGTTTCACAGTGATTATAGGAACATTGTAACCCTCATTCACGATTTTCACAAAGATAAGCGTGAGCTTATCCTTCTCCAAGAATTCTTCGGTTGGACAAAGATCGTTGAGTTGGATTTCACTGAATTCAACTTTAAGCTCGACTTCGTAAATGCCTTCAAGACTTTTCTTTACGTTTTCAGCATGTTTTGGAAAATCTTCCCAAGTTAATAGCTCTATTTTTCTCATTACTCCTCAGCCAGACCCCAAGAATAAAAATCGAGACCCTGGTTTTACTCTCTATTATTCAAACTTTTTTTATAATAAGTTTAAATCTTTCGAGGAAAATTCTAAAAAGGCAAAAATATGTATTCTGAAAATTCATAATTATGCTACTACTAAGAGTTTCATAAAGTATAAATATTATAATATTTAGAAAAATTGTATTCGTTTCGTTGCTAACGGCTTTCGTTTAATTGAGATGGACGCGGTATGTCGATTAAGCTGAGGGTTGACTCTTATGAGGCAGGTGTCGGTGCTGTTGGCGGTTTAGCCACATTCCACAATAATCTCTATCCTAGGCTTGTTAATAGGGGGTTTGACGTAAAGACTTTCTCGATGCATTTTAAACAAGATCTTCCAGTGAGAGAAGACTTCAAAGGCGTTATTATAAGAAGACCATCTTTGGATGTGGATCTTGACGTTGCTTACGCTTGGACCTACGATATTCTACATCAATACGGAATTGATGTTAAGTATTTATCACAGCCTGAAATATGCATGGTTGCCAGATATTTCACAAACTTCAGCGTAGTTCCCACACCTTTCAGGATGGCGTTAACAGATCTTTTCTCTCCTCATGACTGGATGTCTTTTCTAAGAAGCGCTCTTGTCGCATGGATGCATCCGGATCTAGTTCAATCTATCTTTATACATTCAACTGAGCCGGGAAGACGCGGTGGAATTTCGCATAGAAACCTCAATGGAACATCTGAAAAATTGGATGTTAATGATTTTGATTTAAGAATTAACGGGGATTTCTCGTCTTCGTTTTTCTATGGCCTCAGGTTGATTAGAGATCTGGAATTCCCTCTCACATTTAAGATTTTGAGTCGGCATCCAAATTCAGCTTTGTTCACAGTGAGCAAGATTCATAGAAAAGAGTATCTTTTAGGCTTGAGAGCTCATGGAATGAGGTTTGGGAAGGTTGAAAACAGAGTTTTCGCCGTCTACCATGGTGTTGACACAAAGGAATATCGACCTTTAACAAATGTTGAAAAAAACGGGTTTAAGATAGGGTTCATCGGCAGATGCACCCCTGTTAAGGGGATGGATATCGTCCCTGATCTTGCTTCAATACTCATCAAAGACATCCCAGAACTGAAATTTCATTTGGTCATGAAGGCGGATGCGCAGGATCCTTGTTACTTGGAAACCATCGATAAGATTCATAAGATGAATCTTGACGAAGTAATACGGATTGATAACACTTTTTATAACGGCGAAGAGAAGGTTAAGGTTATCAACTCTTGGAATCTTGCGTTAGTGCCATCAAGATATGAGCCTCAGGGTCAAGTAGATTTGGAGGCTATGGCATGCGGGGTAGTTCCAGCTGTTGGGATGGGTGGATTACGTGAGAAGGTTGTAGACGGTTTCAACGGCATATGGATAAACCCTAATAACATTAGGGAAACAGCTGAAAAAATAATTCAGTTCTATAAGGGCAGTTATGGTGGGAGGAAATCTGAGGAGATTATTCAGAACTGTAGAGAAACAGCTGAAAAAATATGGGATTGGGAGAAAAGGGCGGATGTACATAAAGAGCTTTACACGTATCTTTTGGATGGGCGTGTCAATAACGTTAATGAAGATTTAGAAGAGCTCTTATTGCCCACGGTAACCAAAATTTAGCGAATAAACTAAACGTCATAGTTAGTTTATTAGATCGGAAAAATCTTTATCTGTTACGGTTGCCATTTTGATATTGGCGTTGTGGAATGAGTCAGACCGACCAAATTAGAGTAGGTATGTTGAAATTTTTGTGGGAGTTGAATAAGCCAGTAAGCCTAAATGAAATAGCGGAAAAAACGGGTTTAACAAAAAGAACAGCGTTCATGCATCTTTTATGGCTTAGAAAAGCTGGTCACATTGAAGTTTCTGAGGATGGCTTTTATACTATAACAGAAACTGGCAAAGATGTTCTTGGTTTTCCAAAAGTCGATTTAGGATTATCTCAAAAAATATTGAGTAAAACCCAACCTGACAGATCTTTCTATTTCTATCTTGGGCTGGGTCAACCCTTGGGGATATCTTCGGATAACCTAACAGATTTTTGTGAGAAGATTAAAACTGTTGATGTGAAATCTGTTGAGTTTCATACTGCACGGGGAGACTTTGAATTATGGGTTCACTACTTGGGAGATATTGAATTGGCAAAGAGGCTACGGCTAATCAAAGAAGCAAATTTGAATGGGGAAGCACTTCGAGACAGATTATATCAAACAATAAAAACAAGATGTGATGAATTAATCAAAAAATTAGTTGAAAATGCTTAGACAATGAAACTTGCAAATCTGACCGAAAAGGTTTTTGCCAAAAATCTGCAGTAACGCCATAAAAACCGAAATTATGCCGAAAATCTCGGTGACTTGAACTATTGAGAAAAAAATTATATGAATATGGCTTGATAATCAACGAGTCAAGAATTCACATAAAAAGCGACGATGAAAAAGCCATCTTCGAAGCCGTAAAAGAGATTAAACGTCATAGAGAAGAACTCGTCAACTACGTTAAAGAGTATCCGGAATTTCAATATGCATTAAAGCCATTAAAGGGGCTTCCAGAAGCTCCAACCGTAGTGAAAATTATGGCGGCGGCTTCTGAAATAGCTGGCGTCGGCCCTATGGCTGCTGTTGCTGGAGCTTTAGCAGACATAGGGTTAAAAGCCCTTCTTAGAAACGGTGCTGAGACAGCTTTGGTTGAGGACGGAGGCGAAATCGCAGCCTTTGTGAATCGGCCGCTTTCCGTCTCAATATTATCAGCTGACCAAGATGTTTCTGGTAAATTCGGTCTTCTAATAACAAGGGAAGAATGCCCAATAGGGATAGCCACAAGTTCTGGTAAAACTGGTCACGCAGTAAGTTTCGGCGAGGCAGATTCGGTAACTGTGGTCGCAGATAATGCAGCTCTAGCCGATGCGGCTGCTACAGCTGTTTGCAACTCTGTCATAGGCGTTGATATTGAAAAATCGGTTCAGCTGGGAATAGAAAGGTCAAAGGCGATAAAAGGAGTTAGGGGTATAATCATAACCCGAGAAGGCTACACAGGTGTGACAGGTAAATTACCGAGAATCATCAAAATTAAGGAACAGCTCTGATTTGTGTAACATTTTTTCGTCGTTTTTGAGTGACAAATGACTGATACTTCTTAGACATCATCATATTTCACGTGCTTTTGGGTATGAACCTAGAATCTTTACGAATAAAGTATTGGTTTTTAGTTTTTCTAGGGCTTCTGCACATCTTGGCTCGGTTCTGTGACCTTCGAAGTCTACGTAGAAGTTATATTCCCAAGGTTTTTGTTTTGTAGGTCTAGACTCTATTTTTGTGAGGTTTATCCCTCTCAACGCAAATTCACCTAGGGCTTTATAAAGGGCTCCCGGCGCATGTTTTGTTGAGAAAATTATTGATGTTTTATCATCACCCGACTGCGGCGCATCGCTTTTGGATAGAATAAAGAAACGCGTATAATTATTCGGGTTATCAGCAATATTTTTGATCAAAATCTTCATATCATAGATTTCAGCTGCCCTTTCACTAGCAACCGCCGCAGCGTCAACCATATTTTTCTCCTTTATTAGCTTAACTGAACCCGCTGTATCGTAGGTAGAAATTATGTCTCGTCCTAAACGCTCCAGGAAGTTTCGGCATTGACCCAAAGCTTGAGGATGAGAATAAACAACTCTAACAGAACTCAAATCAACATTACGGTTCGCTATAAGACAGTGAACTATTTTGAGGATGGCTTCTCCACAAACTTTCAGGTCAAATTCTAAGAATAGATCGTAAACAGGGGTTACGCTTCCTTCAAGTGAATTTTCTATCGGAACAACACCGAAATCCGTTTCTCCTGCTTCGACGCTTCTGAAAACATCGGAGAACCATTTACATGGAACCGCTTCAGCTAAGGAACCGAAGAACTTGTAAACAGTAGTTTCACTGTAAGCTCCTATTTCGCCTTGAAAAGCAACTTTAACATGTCTTTTTGGGTTCATGTCTCGCAACCTTAACCTTTTCCATATAACGAGAAATCTTGTGATTTAGCATTTAAGATTCTTTTTCATGCTTATGCCTCTAATATCTTGTGGAAAGTAGTATTTTCTGTAAGGTCATCCGCTTTTCTGTCAAGATGATCGAGTAATGTAACTCATTGTTAAATTTGGATTCAATATTTGTTATGGCATAGAAACTTTTTAATCTTTGTTCTGTATGCTTATAACGGTCAATAAATGGTGGAGTATGTGCAGAAAATACCTTTGGCTATGGCTACTCAACACGCAGATTCCGCTGCGAAACGCGTCACAGTAAGCGAAGAAGTAGGAGAGGCGGTTCTCTGCTTCAAAAAAGACGGCTTCAACTGCGACGAATACCTTGTGGATTACATGGGCAAGCTCACGCCTTACCATCAAATCGGGCAGATTGTTAAGAAGATACGTGAAAGCACAAATTTGAAAGTTGGTGAAGATGTTTTTGTTACGCCTAGAATGGTCAGCTCCTTCGAAGAAGAGCCGTTTAGACAACTCATGACGACACTAGCCATAATAGAGGGCATAAAATACTGCTCAGACAACTTCGGCGAACAAGGGATAACAGAAGTCATCCAAGCCGCTGTTACAACAACCGAAGAATTGAGAAGCTGCAAAACACGAATCGAAGACTTGCTTCAGCTGGCTGGTAAGCATATGAAAATGAAAACTGAAGACATGGAAATCCGCATCATACCGCTCTTCGGAGGAATGGCTGAGCATTTATCTATTGAGCAGATGCTTCCCCTCTTCATTAAGGATGTGGGCTTTAAAGAATACACAAGAGTATTCATAGGAAAGTCTGAGGCAGCCTTGCTTTACGGACATCTTGCGTCGGCTTTGTCATGCAAAGTTGCGATTGCAGGTTGCAAGAAAGTTGAAGATGAACATAACGTGAAGATTTATCCCATTCTCGGCTGCAGCGTTCTTCCTTTTAGGGGACATATGACTCTTGAGAACGCAGATAACTTCTTCCGTGAATATCAAGGCGCCAGAACTTACACTGTTCAATCAGGTTTGAGATATGATCACGGAGCTGAAAAGACAAGGATGTTGATTGAGAAAATGAAGGAAGCCGTCAACAGACCGCCTTTAAAATTTGATGAGGATCAAGTTCAAGAGATAGAACGGATGATCTTCATATTCGCTAAGAATTATCTTCTTGAACTTTCAGAGATCGCTGAAAAGATTTCGCTTATAGCGGAATATGTGCCTAACCAGAGAGAACGTCTATTAGATGTTGAAGAAGTCGCCTATTACCGCGAGCTCAGAAATGTTGAAAGCATCCTAAGACTTTGCCCCGATAAAGAAGTTAAAAGAAGCATACTGGGCTACGCATACACAGCTTTTCATAAACCTCCAAGATGGGTTAAGTTCATCGCATCGAGCTACACTTGTGGTTTGCCGCCTGAATTTATCGGTTTAGGAACCGCCCTTAAAGAAATCAAAGAAAACATGGGAGAAAAAGCTGTTGAAAAACTAATGACCGAGATTTATCCTTCATTGCAAAGCGATGTAAAGTTCGCGTCGAGGTTCCTTGACAGAAATCTTGAAAGCAATATTTTGCTGACCCCTACGCTTTTAAAAAGCATAAAAGAATTAGAGAATTTCGTCGAGTTGGAAGAACCTGATAACAGCTACCTAATACTCAGCAGATTAGCGTCAACATATATCAAGGAGACGCTTACTGGAAAAACCTCTAAGGGCAAAAAGTTAGCGATCCTCATGGATAAAGATGTCGTCGCCGAATATCTCAATGGGGTAAGCAGAGAAAACCTAAGCAGCATGATCCTGGATCTAGGGAGGATTAGAAAGTCGCTTGCATAAGTTTGAACGGAGTGATGAGTAAAATATGGCGGCATGGCATATAACGAAGTTTCCAGGCAGGGTTAATTACTTCTCGCCGAAGTATCCTATGATAATCTCTATTGATGCGAGAGATGAACTTGTGGATTACTGCAAAAAATTTGTTAAATACGTTGACAACGCATATTTCAATGGTCTAAATATAAGACTATGCACGAACATGGACCATGTGCATGATTTTTGGTCTGATAACTGGTGGGCCTATTCGCACACAGTTACTCCGCATGGCGTCATTTACGCAATAGATGATGGAGGAAAAATCAACATAAGAGATTACTATCGCGGACCGATGCAGAACCCCGACGTAAATGCTGGAGGTTTATACAATCCAGAGACGAAGACAGCAATAATACTCAATAACGATTATTATGGGCAGACAAAGCCTGTGGCTTTAGGAATTGCAGCCGATATATTTGAGGATCAATTTGACATTCTCTCTGTTCATGGCGCCTCAGGCTCAATTGAAGGCAAAGGCTACCTGCTTATAGCACCAACCAATACTGGGAAGACAACCCATTCATATGGTCCAGCGATGTATCATCCAGGGGGCGAATTCCATCAAGACGATTGGATATTCGTCGAATTCGAAGAGAACAGAGCTGTTGGTCGAGCTTCTGAAAGACAGTTCTATATGCGAACAAACTCCATCGAAAACTTTCCATGGCTAGAACCAGTGTTCCGTGCGCATAAGCTGGAAAACGTGAAACCCGACGACCCAAGAGAAAAATTCCTTCCACCTGATCCGAGGGTCATGATAGATCCGAGAGAGATTCTGAGTCCTGAAAAGGTTGTGAATGAAATTCGTATTCACAAAACTTTTCTTTTGGAGAGAAATCCGAAATCCAATGTTATCGCCACTTCGTTAGAGCCCAAGGAAGCCGTGGAAATTCTTAGAAAAGCCCCTGAGCAATGGTACAACAACTACCTAATAACGTATGGCGATAGGAAAGAGCAGAAAAGGGCGGAGCTTTTAAGGAAACTT
>JAWBOR010000079.1:0-8012 GCA_038826015.1 Bathyarchaeia archaeon | reverse complement strand
TTTCAATGAGCACGAGTTTAAATTATAGAAACCAAAGAAATTGGGAGATAAATGCCTTATAGACACGATAATGTCTTTTAATTTTCATTTCTTGTTTTGGGAACCGCCACATAATATTTTCTCCACCGGCTTGGTTCCTGAAGAATTTTTATGCCCTTATAGTCTACGTTATAAAGTTTCATAACATAATCATCGGGTTTTCCGCCTGAAAGTTGAATGCTCCTACATAAGGTGTTCAACAGGTCTTGCGTTATTTCTTTTAATCGTTGAATTTGAGCGCCAAGTTTTTCAGGATTTTCTGCATGATATTTCTCTATTTTCAAACCAATTTCGCGGTTAATGAGGAACCTTGAAACTATTGAAATTATTAAAAAGAGAAATGCGGAAATATAAATGAAGTCAATGTACATTCCTGAAATATTTTGCCTTAACAAAACTTGAACAATTAGCAAAACAAAAACTGTTGACATAAGAATCATGGAAACAAGGTTTATAGCATCTCGAACCTTGAGAAATCTCAAGACGCCGGGGATGGTGGCTGTGGAACTTGCCATTTTAATAAGGATTTTTCGGTTTTCTTTCCAATCTTCTGCGAACTTGTTTCCAAGTTTTCCTTCAGCTACTGCTTTATCCATGGATTCTATATCGGTGTAGCTGTGTACTCGGTAGCCATCAAAAGCAACAATGAAATCTCTTAGAGTCTGTAAGTCAATCTTCTTAAACGGTTTTTGTTTTTCCAGTTTCTTTTTTTCTCCCATAACCATGTGCCTACTGTTCATTCTTACTATTCGAAAAATGATTTTCCAAAATTAAGTCTGGAAAGAATTAGAAAACTTCTTTATACCATTTTTTCTTTGTTCCCACTTTTGCCCGCATCTTCCAACCGAAGGATTTAGGTCTCTTTTCAATTTCATCTAATAACTGGTTTATTTTAGTGGTCACGTTTTCGATGTCTTCTTTCTTTAACGGCTCCAATGTTGGAAGAAGATCCCGTATTTTTTTGAGGTTGGTTGTTGCCGTATAATAGAAACCCCAATCATCGGACATGATTTCTGCAATACGATCGCTGTTAATTGTTTCTTTGTCGCTTTTTCCAACTTCATGTTCTCTAAACAAGACCACTGTATCTTTTAGGTCTTTTTCTGTGAAATTCACTATCTGCAATTTAGTCAGCAGTAACTCTGCTAAAGGAATGGTTGGATAATCGATTTCTAGTCTGCCGGTGAAGTCTACAACATGACACATTAGCAATTTATCAAGGAAAACATCGAGTTGACGGTTGTTTTTGTTGTCTAGATATATATGTCTCATTTCCAATCCATAGGATGGGCGAAGAGCTCTCTTTTCATAACCGTTATCTTCAAGAAACGCTGTTATTTTAGCCCCTTGCTTCGAATATCCTACAAAATCCAAATCTGAAAGTTCTCTCTTCATACCTATGTGCATAGAAGCATATTTCGGGGTGTGCACTCTAATAGCTGCAGCGCCTATCAATCTCAGGGTTAAATTTCTTTCCTCAGCAAGTTTAGCAATTCTTAATGCTTCTTCTATGAGATCACTTTTTGTTTCTTTTTCGTACATATGTTTAGATCCACTTTTTTTTCTTATCAATACTTATTAAATTTTACTATTTTCATCCTTTTGAAGGTGCATAAAGTTTTTAAAGATGAATTAATCCTTAAAGTTGAATCATTTCCAAATGAAAAAGAGGTCTCCGTATTGACAAGAATATTCTTCGCTTGTGATATTCATGGCAGCGAAATCGTATGGAGAAAATTTCTCAAAATGGCTTCGCAACACCAAGTTGACATTCTCATGTTATTGGGCGATTTAACTGGGAAGGCTGTTCTGCCAATTATAAAAAAGAAAGAGAACGAGTGGTTCTATGCACCGGAAGGAAAAGAGATAGCTTTGCATTCCCGAGAGGAAGTCGATTCCGTTATAGAAATGTACCGTAATAGGGGAATATACATTTTTGAAACCACATTGGAGAAGGTAAAAGAACTCCAAGCGGATCCGAGAAAGGTAGATGAACTTTTCGCTGAGTCGATGAAGAATGTGCTTCGTAACTGGATCAGCATGGTTAAAGAAAAGATACCGAAGAACGTAAAAGTTGTCATATCACCAGGAAACGACGACGACTTTATCATAGACGAAGTCATCAAAGAAGACGACCGTGTGATTTACCCACTGGAAAAAGTTGTAGATCTAGACGGCAAACATGACCTAATAAGCTGTGCTTGGTCCAATCCAACTCCATGGGGGACACCTCGTGAATGTTCCGAGAATGAATTAAAGAAAAAACTAGAAAATGAGTTCCGCAGAGTTGAAAGCTGCGAAAACCTAGTATGCAACTTCCATGTACCGCCATACAACTCTGGTCTTGACATGTGTCCCAAACTGGATAAGAATCTTAAACCGATTATGGAGTTTGGGGTTCCCGTTACATATCCTGCTGGAAGCAAATCTGTGAGAGAACTCATAGAAAAGAACCAGCCATTATTAGGATTGCACGGCCACATACATGAATCAGCTGGTTTCAGATATATTGGTAGAACATTATGTGTAAACTCTGGATCAGAATACGAACAAGGAATTCTAAGAGGTTATATTATTGATTTACCTCCAAGGAAATTCGAGTTTTGGCGAGTAGAAGCATAAAAAAGAGGGAAATTGTCTTTATTCAGGCGGTACTTCAGCGAAGATTTGGTTTACGTCTATGCCTTTCTGTATGTTTAGATACGACATTAAAGCGTACATTCCCATGCCAATGAACATTATAGTCAATGTGATGTAAAGCGATATTTCATCGACCCCAGCCACACCAGTGAACAATGTCCAGAACTGAAGTATAGTCGATATCAAAGCAAGAATTATTACCAACGGAAGCGGCACAGATAGCCCTCTCTTCCATATTTGCGGTCTAGTAAATGGTAGAGTTATTCCTGCCAACGACCAGAAAAGAACCAGTAAAGTACCTAGAATAAATAAGCTGACCGACAATATTATGGACCAAAACCTTGCGACGAACACGAAGACTATTTGTAGGATAATACACCATGTCCAGCTGTAAGTAGGAATATGCCACCTATCAGAAACATGAGCAAATATTTTTGGTGCATACCTGTCGAAAGCCATAGCGAAGAAGGGTCTCGTTGTCCAGAAGTAGCCATGAGGAATAAGACCGATTATCGATATGAAGGGGGTCAGTAACAAGAAGCTAGCGAGTGGTATGTTTGTCGTCAAGGAAGCAGCAAAGACTGCTAAATTCGGGTCCAAACCTGGATTTATTTTTAGCTGGCTTGCCTTTCCGGTCATCATTACAAAATCATATGCTGACACAAAATCGCCATACGCATACATTAAAGAAGCAGAAGCACCTATAGCGAATAGAGCCAAAATCACTCCTGCAAAGCCTATGCCTATCATTATGGTTTTTCGTGGCTTTGACATTTCTCCAGCTAGAGGGGACACGTTGTCTGGGTATAAGAAACCCCTGCAGGTGAGTATCGCCGCGGCAGTAGCGGACCAGCTGAAGGGAGCAGGTGCCCAACCATTATTTTTAGCTACATTGATAACTTCTTGGTATGCGCCTGGGCCCCAGACCGAATTCCACGCTGAAGAAGCACCATTTGGACCAATTGCTAAAAAAAGCACAATCATTATTAAGGTACCTATAATTGTTATTCCGCTGAGAATTACCATAGAACGCTTCAATGTACCTGCGCCAAAGAAATCTATCGCCCCACCAACGAAAACAAGGATAAGAGCAATTCCTACAGTAGCCCACGGATCGCTTAAATATTGAGAAGCAGAGACAAGGCTTGGAGAATTTGTAAGAACCCCGATAGCTTTTATGCCTGTTACCAGAAAACCAGCTGCGAGAAAGGAACATGTTGCATTAGCTATTGGATTCCAAATTACGGCTCGCCAACCTTCCATCATGCCGAATATGGGATGGAGACCGCGGGCTATCACTATGTAGTTTCCGCCGGCTCTTGGCATGCAAACCATCTGAAGCGCTAGAACTATACCGTATATGATAACTATAATGCCGGCAAATCCGAAAGAGATTACAGGGTCAACTCCAGGAAACATAAATGGCAGAATGGCTATGATGAGAAAGTACCATGGGTTTAGCGAAGCCTTCAGCGGGAAAAACAGCACTGACCATGGTCCGATCTCTCTAGAAAGCCCTGAAGCTTTTCTGACAAACAAAAGCGGTTTTTCTTCCATTTTCTCCTCCTCTTTTTATCTCTCACAATTTTGAAATAGCAAAGCATATATTTGTTTGCAAAGAGTATTTAACTTTTTAGAAAAAGTTTTCGTGCTAACCTAAAATTTTCAGGTTATAGCACGGTTTAAAGCTATTATGCTCCGATAGAATTCAAAACCACCTACCTGGAAATTAAATCCTTATCTCTTTTTTCGGAGGCTTCGGATACACTATTTTGCTCTGGGAAAGTTTCAAATCGACTAGTATTTCAGCTATTTTAAGTGGAGCTACGCCAGGATCGACTACTGGAACCTTCAACGCCTCTTGTAGTTCTCTGGCTATTCCTATCAATCCAGTGCAAGCTAGAATTATTGTGTCTGCTCCGTCTTGTAAAACTTTCTTAGATTCCTTCAAAAGGTCGGATTTGACTTTATCTTTCTTTATTTCAATTTCTAGGACAGGTACAGATATAGCTCTGATGGAAGCAACCCTGTTTTCGTAACCGAATCTTTTAGCCATTCTCCAGAAAAGAGGAATGGCCCGGTCTAGCAAGGCAACCATGCCGAATTTGTCACCAAGCGTTGAAGCGATAGCCATTGAAGATTGGCATGGTCCAATCACCGGTATGTCAACAATTTCCCGCGCTGCTTCAAGCCCTGGGTCCAGCATACAATCGATGATTACGGCGTCGAATCCTTTCTTTTCTGCCTCTTTAACTTTTTCTAGAACCGGCTCAACTGACATCTCATCATCGTACATTGATTCTATGGAAGCCGGTCCTCTTTCAATGCTGTCAACGGTTATTTCTACGTCTGGTCGTGCGGCAGCTTTAAGTTCTCTGTAAGTTATGTCTTCAAATATCTTGTTTTTCAAAATCGGAATTATGGCACATATTTTCATATCTTGAGCCTTCTACTAAATATGGTGGCACTCCTATTCAGCATTACGCCACTCAGCAGTCTTGTTTTATATAGGCTTATACGAACCAGTGTATCCCATTTTCTCTAGAATGTGTTTCCAAACGTCGAAAGCTTTTGGATGCTTCCATTTTTCATGGGCAGGTATCGCTAATATGGCGACTTCCATGCCGACTTCTGTATCTGCATTAGTTAATGCTTCGCCCTTTATGGTCATAATTGATGTGAGATCAGGCACCATGACCAAGGGTTCTCCGCTTTCGTCACGTGTAATTATGTTCTCATTTTTGAATTCTATAGTAATTTTTTTCTTTGGTTTTGTGCTTTCTATTGTTGTCTTTCCAAAGTCGAATCCGGCGACAGTTTTGGTTGATATGTCTGTTATCCTCCCTCTGATCAATTCCTTTCCGCCAGTGATATCCAACACAGCCTTAACTGGGTCCTTTTTGTTTTTCACCGATTCTCTCATTGCGGCACCTATTTCCATGCATTGGGTCACGGTGTTCGTAGCCAAACAATCCCGTATTTGCTTGCCGTTAACGATCCATGTTCCGAAGCCTGATGACATGCCGAAGGAGACTGTGACATTTCTCGCTATGTTCTCACATGTATTAGCATCAAAGGGATCATTTGTGTAACCCACCACAACATTATTGTTTCTGTCAGCCAGTACAAAGGGTGATGTTGGAATTCCATAGACGTGGTACAGTGTTGTTCCAAGTTCTGGTACAGCTCTGCCATTTCCATCTGCGTCTACGACTGGAAGTTTCTTGTGGGCAGCCACATACATCGGGGTAAGTGTGTTGAATCCTCCTATTTCTCCTGGCATGATGTAGCTGAATTTGACGCCGACTATTGCATAGATTTTTTCCAAACCTTCGTACGCGTAAATTGCTTCGACATCAAATCCTCTTTCGCGTAAAACCTTCGGCGCCCCCATTCCAGCTATCATGGCCACATATTTGTCATCGGGTACTTCTTTCGGATCAACCAGCTCTATGCCCTTTGTCACCGGAACTATTTTGTCAACAAATTTTAGACCGTCTATCGGGGAGCCGCCTCCTCCGCCTCCCAACAAAGTAGCTCCAGCAACAATGTCTCTCAGATCTTGACCATCTAAAAGTTTTTTCATTATAATTCACCGTTCATACATTAAATTGGTTTTCCTTAAAAAATTTGTCTTGAAATCACATTCATAACTGCATCAACTTTAAGAAGAGTAGATACAAAAATATTTAACTCGTAAAATCTTTTATAATAATAAATAGGAGGTTTAACGTGATTAAACTTAAAGTCAAGGGCGGATACCCAAAGTATTTGATAGCTCTCCTCGAGGTTCTTCACAAGCATTATTCCGTAAGATGCGAATACGACAAGCCTACATTCTCAACCACTTTAAACTTGAGAATTGAAGGTGCCGATGAGGAGACGTTTGTTAGAGAAATACAGAGCTTCTGTTCTCAAGTAGGTGTAAAGACTGAAGTCGAACGATGAATGTGAAACCAGAAAAGTCCAGATTCACTCGTTCCCAGTCAAAACCTGAAACAAGCTCCAAAATGCAAAAAAGTCATAAAAACAATGAAATGCTTAAGCATTGTGGAATGGATAAAAAACTAAATTTTAAATAGAATTCTAGTTGAATGTAGTTTGGAGGCAAATTAATTGATTGAAAAAAGCAAGATCGAGAAAGGTGTCATTAATATGTTCAAGGTGAACATGGCGGTTAAAAAAGGAGAAAGAATCATAGTTGTAACAGACGTTCCAACCTTAGATGAGTGGATGAAACAGAACAGTGAAAAGCTTGCGGATATGGTTCAGAGATCGCTCCTCGCGAAAGTTATGAGTGAAATTGCTCGTGAAAAATTTCCTGATTGCACTGTAGAATTCTTTGCTTATCCATCTGTTGGTAGACATGGTGTTGAACCTGGAAAAGAAGTTGAAGAAAAAATGAAGGCATCCGATGTTGCGGTTGCTGTGACCAGCTATTCCCTTTCACACACAAACGCTAGGGAAAACGCAACAAAAGCCGGAACTAGAATCGCGAGCATGCCAACATTCGAAGCACAAATGTTTTATCCGGGCGGACCTATGGCTGCTGACTATTCGGTGATAGCTAAAGAATCTAAGAAATTTGCTGATTTCCTCACTAAAGCTGAAACTGCGACAGTTAAATCTGAGGCGGGAACAAACCTAACTTTAAGTGTCAAAGGTAGATCTGGCATCGTGGACGCAGGCATATTCTCAGATAAAGGAGCGTTTGGTAATCTGCCATCTGGTGAAGCTTTTGTTGCACCTGTTGAAGGAACTGCTAACGGAAAAGTTGTTGTGGAGAAAGGATGGTTTGCTGGTTTAAAGGAGAATATGACTTTAAACTTTAAAAACGGCAAAGTGTTCAGTATCGAAGGAGGAGGCGACATAGGAGATAAGTTTAGAGAACTTCTCGGAATAGGTAAAGAGGGCTCTCAATTTGAGGCGCGAAGAAACTGTGCAGAGTTAGGCATCGGCACAAACCCGAATGCCAAACGTCCAGACAATGTTCTTGAAGCCGAGAAGATCAGAGGCACGATTCACATAGGTATCGGTGACAATTCTCATATTGGTGGCAAAATAACCGCGGATCTTCACCAAGATTTTGTGATTCCGAAGGCGACGTTGATTCTAGACGGAAAAATAATCATGGAGAACGGAGAATTCGTTAAGTAACAAATAAGCTCTCAGCTTTTTGTTATTTTTATTATGATGTTTCTGATGTTTTCAACTTTAGCAACGATGTTAATCAAATACGGCTCAGCGATTTCGAAAAGTTTCCTTAAAAGCTCCGCCCTTTTCTGCTCTTTCCTATCGCCATACGTTATTAGGTAGTTGTTGTACCATTGCTC
>JAWBOR010000078.1:0-8367 GCA_038826015.1 Bathyarchaeia archaeon | reverse complement strand
GTGCTTTTTATAAGCGTGGCATGAGAGATTTTAGGCCGTAAAGCTTTAATGTTCTTTAATGTTGAGAAAATTTTGCCGATTTTCAGATGTTCTTTGATGCCCATGTGCTGGACCCTCTTAAATGCATACCAAACCAGTTATATTTGTTTTGTGGTTAGAGTCAAGCATAAAA
Source organism: Bathyarchaeia archaeon (assembly GCA_038826015.1). GTDB lineage: Archaea > Thermoproteota > Bathyarchaeia > Bathyarchaeales > DTEX01 > JAWBOR01. The sequence continues at coordinate 8,195 of JAWBOR010000078.1, read as the reverse complement.
CTCATCGTCTTAACTTCGCTTGGGTTCTCTAACTAAAAAAGCATTTACCGTTAATAATCGCAGCAACGGACAGCAAAACTAGATTTAAGCACTTTCAGAAAAATTTTAAAGGTTATAACAATCTATTTTTTACCGGCTTAACTTCAACATTTTGAGGCATTAAGGATAATTTTTTGCCGCATTTCGGGCATTTTCCATTCCATATTTGATGAATTTCCTCTGGAGATTTTAGTTCCTCTCCTTGATAAAGAAGTTCGCCGCATCCGTGGCACTTCACCTCATGAGGCATGCTTTCACTTCTTTGGGATTGTTAATAAAGATTAAAAGGCGTCTTCCTTATAAGTAAAACGGCGATCACTACTTTAAATTTCACCAGATTTTAAATGTATTCAGTATTGAGAAGAAACATAATTGACATAACTGGGCTTCCTAGAGAACTGAATGGATAATCATTAAAGGAAAATACTTGGCGAGAAAAATTGAGTTTGAAGACTGAAACGATTTTGGTACTTTGTGAGAAACCCAATGCTGCAATGCGTATAGCTAAGGCTTTAGATAAAGATAGCGACCCAGAAAAGAAGATTTTAAGTAAAGTTTCATACTATGAGGCGGAAACAGATGGAAAACGGTTAATCGTTGTTTCTGCATTAGGTCACCTTTACACGGTGGCTCCCAAAATAATGGATCGAGATGTTTATCCTGTTTTCGAATTTGAATGGGTGCCGAAATATAAGATTGAGAGAAATGCGAAGGAAAATAAGGAATTTATTGATGCCATATCAAAATTATCCCAAGAGGCTCAAGAATTCATACTTGCGACTGATTATGACATAGAAGGGGCAACAATCGGGTACACAATACTCAAGTATGCTTGTGGAGGAAAAGAAAAAGAAGCAAAAAGAATGAAATTCTCAACGCTTACCACTGATGAGATAAGGAAATCATACATTGGTCTTTTGCCACATATCGAGTTTTTGACGGTTGAAGCCGGCGTATGTCGTCACTTTCTCGATGCAATGTATGGTATAAATCTTTCTAGGGCTATGACTGTTGCATCTAAACGCTGGAGTGGAAGATATACCACGATAAGCACAGGCAGAGTACAAGGACCAACTCTTAACTTCTTAGTTGAAAGAGAAAAAGAGATAAACTCTTTTGTTCCCACACCCTATTGGATTATAAATGCCAAAGTTGAAATCAACGGTTCAATTTATGAGGCTGAGTACGAGAAAGCAATAGTAGAAAGCCAAGCTGAGGCAAATGATGTTATAAACTCTTGCAGAGGGAAAACTGGGAAAATAACCGAAATAGAAGTCAAAAAATTTACACAGAACCCACCTACGCCATTTGATCTTAGCACGCTTCAAACTGAGGCGTATAATCTTTTCAGATTCGCTCCAAAACGGACAGCCGACATAGCTGAGCACCTCTATCTTGACGCCTTAATTTCATATCCGAGAACTTCAAGCCAGAAACTTCCATCGACAATCAATTTTAGATCTATTCTTGAGTCTTTAGGCGGCGAATCAAAGTATCAAGAACTAACAGCAAAACTGCTTAGACGAGAAATCCTCCTCCCAAACGAGGGCGAAAAGCAGGATCCGGCGCATCCTGCGGTGTATCCTACGGGTAATTTACCTGAAAGAATCTTAAGCGGACCTGAAAAACATCTTTGGGATTTAATTGTCAAACGTTTCATGGCTGTGTTTGGTGAACCCGCGTTAAAACAAACTGTGAAGGTCTATGTATCTGTTGATAGGCATCGTTTCCTTTTGCGTGGAAGCTGTATCCTAAAAGAAGGGTGGATAGCTTTCTATAAACCTTATGTGCAAGCCGATGAAGTTATTTTACCCTCTCTAGTAGAGGGGGAAGAAGTCAAGATCAAGGATATCGCGCAAGAAGAAAAGTTCACTAAGCCTCCTCCAAGGTATAACCCCAGTAGTTTGCTTAAGAAAATGGAGAATGAGGGGATTGGAACCAAAACGACCCGAGCAGACATTATTGAGACTCTGTATAATCGAATGTACGTAAAAGAGGAAAGAATGGTTGTCTCAGACTTGGGATTTGATGTTGTCGACATACTCAGTAGTTATTGTCCCGAGGTGCTTTCTGCCGATTTCACGAAAGAACTCGAATACAAAATGGAAGAGATCCAACACGGCAAAGAAAAAATGGAAAACGTATTGAATGATGCTTTGAACCATTTAAAACCATTATTAGATGAACTGAAAACTCATGAAAAATCAATCGGTCAAGCTTTAAGCGAAGCCGTCAGAAAAGCTCGATTACAAGGGCGCGTTTTTGGCAATTGTCCGATTTGTGTAACAGGTGAGTTACTTATTTTGCATTCTAAGAGAACCGGAAAACGTTTCATAGGATGCACTAATTTCTTTAAAAGAACATGCAAAGCATCGTTTCCTCTTCCCCAGAACGGGGCAGTGAAACCCTCGGGAAAAAGTTGTCAAATTTGTTCGTGGCCTATGATTAAACTTAAGCTCAAAGGTAAACGATCATGGGTTTTTTGTATTAATCCAAATTGTGCATCTAAAGAGGGAAAAAGTAAATGAGATGTGGAGTATGCAATAGAAATTCTGAAAGCGAGTTTTGCGAGCGACACAAGAAAGCTTATGAAAATCTAATGAAGGCTTACAAGGTTTGGGAGAAATCTCTGGGTATATCTTGGATAGAATACTTATGTAGAATCCGACAAAACGCTAACGCAGGATTATGGGTAAAGGAAGTCGTTCAACATCTTTTAGTTCAGAATGCCAGGAAGAAGAAATCGGAACACGATGAAATAAGTAACATTTAAATTTAGTCATTTATGTAGTGTGTATGCGAATAGACGAATACAACATCGACGAATAAAAACACGAGGCACCAAAAGTGAAAAGGAAGGCCAGCCGAAAATTCTCATCGTTTAGCTATTATATCCAAAAAATCATTTTAAAAACGTCAACATATCGTCCTTCCCGTTATCTTATTGCAGCGGTTCTCATGGGAAGCGCCATATTCCTATTGGGCGGAGGCGTCTATGATATTCTTATACAACCGTATGCTTTACTTCCTGTGTCTGGAAGATACATCTTTTTCTATCCGTATTATTTACATGAGCAGCTTCTAAATGAAAGCATAGGAATCATGATCTTATACGCCTTAGGGGTGTTAGGGTTATTTTTCATCTACCGGAGCACAAGATACGTTCGCAATCCACGGCAGTTTTCTTTTGCCTTAAGAATATCTGTTATTTTATTTGTAATCGCTTTCATTGCAGTTGAAGTAATCCTTTTCTGGAAATTAACTTTCGGATTCACATAGATTCTTTTCTATTCATCACATCAGAACAGTTAGCATAGGAATAATAATATCTTGAAATACTTTTTATTATTGTCAGACCATTTCGAGGATGACATATTCATGAGAACTATTGAGTGGAGAAATGGAACTGTTGTTACGATTGATCAGACAGCTCTGCCTAACAAAGAGATCTGGATCGAAATGACAGATTGCGCAGAAATTGCGATGGCTATTAAAGAAATGAAGATAAGAGGCGCGCCTTTAATAGGTGTTGCCGCAGCGTATGGGATGGCTTTAGCAGCTTACCATTCGAAGGCCAAAAATCCAGCAGGTCTTTTAAAAGATCTGGAAAACTCTGCAGCGACTTTGCGGAAAACCAGACCGACAGCTGTGAATCTTTTTTGGGCTGTTGAAAGGATTTTGAAGAGAGCTAAGGAAAATCAAGGCGAAGTTGAAACTTTAAGGAAAGCCGTCATCGATGAAGCGCAGAAAATAGCTGATCAAGATGTTGAAATTAACCATAAAATCGGGATGCACGGTTCTAAATTACTTGTTAACGGGGATACTGTTTTAACACATTGTAATGCTGGAAGCTTGGCAACTGTGGATTATGGCACAGCTTTGGCAGTTGTTAGAGCATCTTGGAATGAAGGAAAGAGAGTGAATGTTATCGCTGACGAGACGAGGCCTAACCTTCAAGGTGCTAGGCTTACTGCTTATGAACTTATGCGTGATGGGATACCTGTGACTTTGATTGCTGACAACATGGCTGGATACATGATGTCGAAAGGTTTAGTTAACAAAGTCATCGTAGGTGCGGACAGAATTGTTCAAGATGCTGTGATAAACAAGATAGGCACGTACACCGTTGCTGTATTAGCTCATGAACACGGCATTCCTTTTTACGTTGCGGCGCCCCTTTCCACATTTGATCTGACGAGAAAAGCAAAAGATGTTATAATAGAAGAAAGAAATCCCAATGAGATTACAAATATTCTGTCAATTAGAATAGCTCCGGAGGGGGTAAAAGTGATGAATCCTTCTTTTGATGTAACTCCAATCAAGTATGTAGATGCAATTATATGCGAAAAGGGAATATTTTCCAGATGGGATTTTAAAAAACTACTGAAGGACGAAACTGTCGATAATTATTCATTTGGTAAAATTTAATAATGTGACATCTTATGAAACAAAAAGACGAGGATAAAAAAGAAGAAGGAAAAATAGTCATTGTCAAGGCAATTCTTAAAGAAGACGGCGTCTCAGTTCCTTCCTCGGAGGATATTGAAGGGCTTTCTTCACGCGGTTATGGAGCATTGAAGAATGATGAATTTATGTTAAAGTTTTACGAGGCTCTTTATCTTCTCAATAAAGGAATAATTGAGATTAAGGATGGAAAAACTGATAATAACATCACGTTTCAAAATTTGCTGGAAAAATATCGGTCTATAGACGAAAATGCTTGGGTTAAATATTTAATTTATCGAGACCTAAGAAGCCGAGGCTATGTGGTTCGAGAGGGGTTCGGTCTTGGATTAGACTTTCGCGTTTACGAAAGAGGCGAATACGGCAAAGACACTGCGAGCTTCATAATATTCGGAATTCTAGAAGGAAAACCGGTTTCAGTGGAAGAATTAGCCCAAATCTTGAAGCACGCGCAAAGTCTTAAGAAGAATTTGATACTTGCGGTCTTGAACAGAAAAGGCGAAATCGTATATTATTCTCTTTCCTGTCTAAATTTCGAATGAAAACATAATCTGAAAAAAGAATAATATCTTTGAATATGATGACATATGCAAATCAGAAATTGAATTGCGACAAACCTTTATTCATTACAGCATCGGTTATCGCGCATTATTTACGTTGTTTCTTTCTTTTGTGGAACATTAAGAGCGATGTATAATATGTTGTTTCCTCGAACGAGAACCTTGCCGTAATTGGCAGTTAGTTGCTCATCGTCATATTCGGTTGCTCCATTCAGGATTATATTCATGTAATTGTCGCAGTGAACCATTAAACCTCTGTACTCCACATTGTTCTTAAGCATAATTGCAACGGTTCCATTTAACTGTCGAATTAACACGTTTAAAGGTTTCTTACTGGGTTCCATAATTTCATCGACCGATTTACTGCTAACGCATCTTTTAAAAACTTTTCCTATAAAAGCCTTATTGATAAGGTTTAAAAATATTGAACTATCATCAGCCTTATAAGAGCCCTTGTGCTGGTTCTTAGCGAGACACCTCCGTATAAAACCGCCTCTAATATGGAATTAAAAACTGAGACATGTTTATATGAGATGATTGCTCATTTGTAATAGTGGCAAAAATTATGGAGCTTCCAGAGACCTATCTTTTTTCTATTCAAACGGAAGTTGCACCGGTTTATCTAAATGATTTACTTGTTTTTATATATCAAAAATATATCGTACCGTTTTACCGAAGTTTCGCAAATGTTAGGCAATGGAAAATCGGTGAAAGGGGGTTTCTTGCCTTTACGTTTTTGGATCCACGTGGTTCATGGCATGTTGACGTAGAGATTGCAATGGGAACTCCAATAGAAATAAAGATGAGCCCAAGTAGCAGAGAAGTTCCTCTCGCTGTCCTTAACAGGCTCAAGGAAGACCTGATTATTACGGTTCAGATGTTCGAAGAGAAAATTAGAAGAACAACGTTTTATTTTGCATGGGTTCAAAACAAAGATGTTGTACCCGAAAAACCTCAAACTGGAAGAAGAAAAATCCTCAGTCAAATCTTTTTAGGAAACATGATAATCTTTTTCGCCATCTTCTTAGCCTTCAGTTATCTGGTATTCCTAATTGCAAGAGAATATACGCCGATAATTCTGGTATTGGCGCAATTTGTCATCGTTCTTTTTTCCGATAAAATAATTATGAGGCTAGGAGACTGGACTATAACAGCGGATAACCCGTCTGTGCATATACTTCAGTATCACATTCCCGAAGAAGAGCTCGAAGTATCTCACCATAAATACACCAGAGAATTGCTCACACAAATCAAAAAGAAGATTTATGATAACACTTTAGCTCTTGGGAAATCCCTTGACCAAAAGGTGATTATGGCTGTCTTTTCTGAATACGGGATTAATCTTAAACCTGAAAATCTTTTGACGAAAACCGTGAATGTCTATGCCGCTGTGAAAGAGGCTGTGAGTCGACTTAAAATGCCAATTCCTAAGGTAAGAATAGCCAACGTGATTGTGCCTAACGCGGCTGCCACTGGGCCAAGCCCTCGTTTTAGCCTAGTACTCATAACTACTGGGCTTCTGGTTCAACTCGACCAAGAAGAAATCTTAGCCGTTATTGGACATGAAATAAGCCACTTGAAAGGCAGAGACCCGCTTGTGCTTTTCGCATTGGTTTCCGCTGAATATTTATTAAGAGTTTACGTTCTTTGGCAATATATCTTTCTATTTGGTTTCCTTTACTTCCTCTTTGCGTTAGGAGTCGTATTTTTCATTGCGAAATTTTTTGAAGCAAGAGCCGACCTTGAATCTGCTATTAAAATGGGGAATCCGGAAATTCTTGCCACTGCTTTGACCAAAATAGGTTATCGGAGAATACAAGCTGAAAGAATGACGCCAACGAGGATTGGAAGATGGATTGGGCTTGATCCACATCCACCAATATCATTCAGAGTTGAAAGGCTTGAAAACCTGAAAGAACCATGGAAAATAAAACACACATTCATCCAATCAATAAAAGATTGTATAAACGGGTTCCTCAAAGAATTGTAACTCGCCTAAATGAGAGCCAAGTTTATCACAGAAACTTTAATATGCCCGTCGAACGTATACTAATATGTTTTACGGTATTGGGATTTTGAAGGGCCATTTGTGAAATTTTCCTCTGCAATCATAATTGCTGTGATGGTGGCATTTATAGGAGGCGCCGTTTTTTATTCTGTTCCACAACCCATGGCAGATCTGCCTACACCTACTCCGACGCTTTCGTCTTCGCCGCCGCCTCCTACGAATATTATCAGCTTTGAAGAAGCTGTAGAATCTGTTTCGAAGGGAGTTTGGGCTGGCAGATGGAAGGGTGTTATCTCAAGTAGATTCTACCCTGACTTCACGAGTGAACCGTTTGTAACGCGGGATGGAATGTCTTCGGGCTACTTGTTATGGCGTACAAGCGACGGAGCTCTTTGGGAGTTTTCAAATTCCACAGGCGAAGTCTATGGCATGGTTGCAAAGCATGATGGTCTCAGCGACAAGGATGAATACTATGTTTGGGAAATCACACTATACGATGGTACAGACTACTATGTAGATGCTCGAGATGGGAAGCTACTGGATCTGCAGGCTCCGAGGATTCCTGGCATAGTCAGTTTCAGCACAGCTCTAAGGATTCTTAACGCTCCTGAAAAAAGATTTAGGCTCTGGAATGTGACAGAATACAAGCGGATTGCGGATTACCAAGACAGGTATGGAGGCCCTTACGAGTCTCCAGATGGTTCGGTTCAAGGTCATCGGTTGTGGCGGGTAAGCAATGGAACGATGTATGAAGCCCCTGCTGTATTTATCCAGGATACCCGCAACATGGTGCTATATATTGAAGTCCCAGGAGACAATGAAGAATATAACGTTTGGGAACTCAAGACAAAGGACAAATTGTATTATATAGACGCTAGGGACGGAGCAATATTGCTTGTGCTTCCAATTGAGCCAGCTTCAAGTTCGCCTCCTGCTTCTCCCCCTCCCGATCTCCCCACACAACCATCATCACCAACCCTTGACATTTTTGTCGCATTCCTAATAGGAATAACGGGCGTAGCTGTGCTCATCCTAATCTTGAAGCGCGCGTGTAGATGATTGTGCATGAGCATTTCAGCTATACTATACTTTATTAAGTGACGCCCCGTTGAAACTGAATTTTA
>JAWBOR010000077.1:0-8391 GCA_038826015.1 Bathyarchaeia archaeon | reverse complement strand
ATCAAGCCGTTAAAGAAGGCAATAGCACACATTAAAAAGATTATACCAAACAAGTTATTGATGAAGGCAAAACTGATGAAAAGAGGGATAAAAAAGAACACGCAAGAAAGCAAATTCATACGTCCCTTAGTACTGCGGACTCTTCCTGCCAACATTAAACCAAGTAAATCCACAGCTGAACGTAACGTGAGTATTAATCCAACTACCATTGGATCTAAATTAAAGGAGTATCTAAGAAGAAGCGGATAAACTATTGCTGTTATTCCATTCACAGAGTTAAAGGATGTCTTAAAAAGAGTCATGAGCCAAACAGTTCTATTCATATTTCGTAAACCTGTAAAAAAGCCTAGTTGAACGGTCGGATTGAAAGGCTTAACTTGCGGCAACTTTAAGGAGAGCGGCAAACTAAATAGTACAATAAATACACTTAGAATTAAGGGAAGATGAAACCCATAATTTTGCATAAGCGCACCGCTGAGAGTTGATCCAATTAATGTCGCAGAAAATGTCGCTATAAATAATAAACTGAAAGCTGCGCTTCTATTATCGGTGTTTGTAGATCTGCTTATTCGATATTTCTGGGAACACAAAAGTATTCCATCTCCTAATCCTGCGCTAAGCATTGCAAGCGTCAAAATCTCCCATTTATCAGAGAATAATGCTATCAAAAGAGCCAAAAACGAGACTGCAAAAGCATATGTCATTATTCTTTTTATGCCCCGTTTATCCATCAAGAAGCCTAAAGGAATTCTCAAGACAGCGGAATTTATGTTCGCCAGAGAAAACAGCAGGCCGACGACTCCAGCAGAGGCGCCTAGACTAACTGCATAAAACTGAGTGCTAGGATTATTAATTCCTGTGTCTAAACTACTAAACGTGAATAAAAACGTTAAGAAACAGCTCAAAATAATGCTTTGAGGAACTTTAATCAATTTTGTTCAGGAAGGAGCTGGCTCTTTCCTCAATTTAAGTTTTGCTTTGATTACGATAGACGATAAGATTAATGCGTTTGCTTTAAATGGTTTATATATTTTTGCCTGTGTTTCTTCTAATGCTGAGCGTCAGAGTTCCGTTTGCTGCCTCTCAGAAACAACAATCTTGTTAGCAGAGACCTCTACATAAATTGAAGAAAAACTTAAAAGAATCGTTGCAAAAATAAAAGGGATCAAAAATGAAAATTTATGTTGATTCGGATGTAAGTTTGGAGCCTTTAAAAGACAAAGTTATAGCTGTTATTGGATATGGAAGTCAGGGAAGCGCTCAAGCCTTAAACATGAGGGATTCGGGTTTAAACGTGATAATAGGCCTTAAACCCGGAGGCTATTCTTGGAAGAAAGCTGAAGAAGACGGTTTCAAAGTGTATCCAATTTCAAAAGCCGCTGAGAAAGGCGACATAATATTCATGTTAATACCTGACATGGTTCAGCCATCTATTTATAAAGAATCGATCGAGCACTACTTGGCAGAAGGGAAAGCCTTAGATTTTGCACATGGCTTCAATATCCATTTCAAACAGATAGTTCCACCTAAAAACGTAGACGTCATCATGGTGGCACCTAAAAGCCCTGGTCCGAAACTGAGAGAAGCGTTTCGAGAGGGCTCAGGGGTTCCAAGTTTAATATCAGTATATCAAAACTATACCGGTCAAGCAAAAGAGTTAGCGCTTGCTGTTTCAAAAGCGCTTGGATGTACAAGAGCCGGAGTTTTAGAAACAACTTTTAAAGATGAGACTGAAAGTGACCTTATTGGAGAGCAAACGGTTTTGGTTGGCGGATTAATCGAGCTGATTAAGAAAGGTTTTGAGGTTCTTGTCGAATCTGGATATCCTCCTGAACTTTCTTACTTTGAGTGTTGCAACGAGGCTAAGCTAATAATGGATCTCATATATCAAAAAGGTATAGTAGGCATGCTGAATGATGTGTCGGTTACAGCTAGATATGGCGGTTTAACAATTGGTCCAAAAGTCATAGATGACAACGTTAAAGAGAACATGAGAAAAGTTGTTAAATACGTTCAGAGCGGTGAATTCGCCATGGACTGGATTGAAGAACACAAATCCGGCGAAAACAACTTGAAGAAATTGATGCAGGAAACAGAAAATCTCCAGATTGAACATGTAGGGAAGTTTTTAAGAGGGAAAAGGCTCATATAATTTTACACGAATTCAGTAACCTATTAGAAGGATGTATACTGGTCATTGAGTATTCTTGTCTGTGTGAGTAGGCTAAGTATGAGGTAGCCATATATATCCTAGCTAATATCTTTCAGAAATGAGTTACGCAAATGCTACGAGAGTTGTAAGGAGAGCCTTCGAATCAGGCATAAATTTTTTTGATATTGCCAGTGTATATGGAAATGGATTAAGCGAAGAAAGAATTGTGGCAGCGTTTAAAGATGTTAGAGAACAGTGTGTATAGCGACAAAAACTCGTCTGAGAACAAATAAGGAATCACTGTAAGAAATTGAAGGAGCTTCCGAAGACTTAAAACAGATAGGGTGGATATAACATAGCTTCGCGGCATTGTTAGTGCCAAAAACTAGAGAAAGCAAAAGGTCCAGACGGTTCTTTTGGTACCTACAAAGAAACGCCTCACGCCTATTTTTATGTTAGGGCTTTCTTTATATTCTTCATGGGAATATAATTGGAGTAAAATATAAATATCAGTTATATTCTCTTAATTATAACTCCGTTATTTCCTGGAGGGATAAGAGCTCAAGAAGAGTTATGTTAAAAATCTTAAATGCAGAGAATGTGGCGAGGAGTATCCTCCTACAAGAGTTTACGCTTGTGAACGATGTTTTGGTCCTTTGGAAGTGACTTATGATTTAAATTCGTTAGAACTCGACAAAAAGTCCTTTGCGAAAAGACCGAGTGATCTTTGGCGTTACAAAGAACTCTTACCGATATTCGATGAAACAAAAATTGTGAATTTGGGTGCAGGATATACTATGATGCACAAATGTGAGAGACTGGCAAAAACACTTGGAATAAAGAAGCTATATGTAAAAAATGACACAGTCAACCCAACGGGTTCCTTCAAGGATAGACCAGCCGCTGTGGCTGTGTCCAAATCTCTAGAGCTAGGCTACGAAGCCGTAGGTTGCGCTTCAACTGGAAATCTCGCCGGAGCAACAGCGGCTCATGCTGCGAAGGCTGGGATGCCTTGTTACGTTTTTGTTCCTTCAAATATCGAGGTGAACAAGATTTTGCAGGCAGCCACTTATGGGGCTGAGATAATATCTGTGAAGGGAACCTATGATGAAGCCAATAGGCTTGCAGCCCAAGCGGCAGATGAACACAACTGGGCTCTGGTGAACATAAACATTCGACCATACTACGCCGAGGGGTCAAAGACATTGGCGTTTGAAATCTGTGAACAGCTTGGATGGCGAGCGCCAGACAATATTATAATCCCTGTGGGCAGTGGAGCATTGCTCTGCGCAATATGGAGAGGCTTAAAACAATTTGAAGCCCTTAATCTGGTTGATGAACTTGAAACAAAGATTATTGGTGCGCAACCCAGCGGATGCTCACCCATAGTTGATGCTTTCAGATCCAATTTCAACGATGTTGACCCTGTTGAGAAACCGGAAACCATTGCGAAGAGTTTGGCAATCGGCGATCCTGGAGACGGAATCTATGCCTTGAAGGCCATTCGTGAATCTAATGGGACTGCCGGGTATGCCACAGATGAAGAAATATTGGATGCGATTAAACTCTTGGCTAAAACTGAAGGAATTTTCGCTGAGCCTGCTGGTGGCGTTTCAATGGCAGTTCTAAGGAACCTCTTAGATTCTGGTGAAATCCCTAGAGACGAAGAGGTTGTCTGTTGTGTAACAGGCAGCGGTTTCAAGTCTTTCGAGATCCTTTTGGAAAACATTGCAAAACCTGTAGGAATTGAGCCGTCAATTGAAGAATTAGAGAAGATAATAAAATGGGGGTGACGAAGTTGGGCAAAGTTAGAATTTCTTTCTTTGGTGCGCTTGCAAAAATTACTAAAGAAAAGACTGTAAATGTTGAAAGTTCAACGTTGAAAGAGGTTCTAGACGTGTTGATTGTAAAGTACGGGGAACAATTTAAGGACAGAATATATGATGAGAAAGGAAACTTGAGAAGATTCGTTAATATTTATGTCAACGGCAAAGACATACGCTTCATCAATCATTTACACACCGAATTGAACGCTGAAGACACGGTGTCTATAGTTCCAGCAGTTGGAGGAGGAAGCCGAAAAATTGTAAAAGGATTTAAGTTGGATCATGTTTCCACTTGTAGGTTTAATCATAGAATTAAGAGGAAAACATGTTGACCGAAACAAAAGCCGAGATTAACGATTTAGTCGAAAGAATCCAGAAGTTGAAGAAAGAGAAACAGGCGGTTATTCTTGCTCATAGCTATCAGCGTCCTGAGGTTCAGGACATAGCGGATTTCGTTGGTGACAGTTTAGAGCTGTCTCTATGCGCTGCTCAAACAGAGGCGAAGGTTATAGTTTTTTGCGGAGTTACCTTCATGGCTGAGACCGCTGCGATTCTTAACCCAGACAAGAAAGTGTTGATCCCTGAGAGAAACGCGTGGTGTCCTATGGCTGCTATGCTACCTGCTGAACTGGTCCAGTTTTACAGAAGCAGGTATCCTGAGGCGAAGATTGTTCTGTACATTAACAGCCTAGCTGAGGCCAAAGCTTACTGCGACGCTGTTTGCACCTCAGCCAACTCTGCGGAAATCATCAATAGAATGGATTCTGAAACAGTATTGTTCGGTCCAGACTGGAATTTAGCTCAATACGCCAAGAACTTCACCCATAAACATATTATACCCATACCCTCATCTGGCTTCTGTCCTGTTCACAAATTATTTAATAGAGAGAACATTCTGAAACTTAAGAAGGCTCATCCAGATGCTTATTTAATGGCTCATCCTGAATGCAACCCTGAGGTCTGCGGCGTTGCAGATTTTGTCGGTAGCACGTCTAAAATGTATAGAGAAGCCTTAGTTTCCAACAAGAAGAAGTTTATTGTTGCAACTGAAATCGGGTTTTTACACAGGGTGAAAAAACAAAGAAAAGACGCTGCTTTCATACCTGCATATGACGAGGCAATATGCGTTAACATGAGGCTTCACACCCTAGAAAAAATATACCTCACTCTAAAACATGAAAGATACGCTATGGAAATCCCTGATGCAATTATGACTAAAGCTAGGGCACCAATCGACTTCATGCTTAAAACTAGAGAGACGCAGACTTGACATGTTTGTTTTTGTTGTCGATGTCTGCTGATTTGTGTAACATTAGATTTTCCTTTTTGAGTAACAATTTTATAAAAGATGCGTCGAGAATTATCCGCCTCCAATCGGGGGCACGATGGCTACAATATTTCCGTCTTTCAGCTTTGTGTTTAGCCCAGATAAAGTCCTAGCATTTGTTCCATTGATCAAAAAATAGATTGACGGGTCAACGTTCCCGCCGTTACTACCATAATATAAGTATTTACGTGCTTCTTCGCCGTATTTCAATGCTATTTTTTTAATAAGGTCAGCTAACGTTGCTCCGTCATCAATTTCCATTTCTTCTACTGCGCTTCCAGCTAGTTCACGTAAAGTCGTGAAATATTTGACTCTGACTCTCAAATCTTTTTTCGCCTAACATCAAATTTATCAAAGAGAGTTTTAAACTTAATGATTAGGTCGTAAAGTTAATATGCCAAAAATGATTTATAACGATGTTATTTGGAGAGACAGCTCGTGACCAAAGACAAAGACATTTCAGATGAAGAACTGAAATTCTATTCGCGTCAAATAGTTCTGCGAGAAATAGGTTACAATGGGCAATTGAAGCTTAGAAACGCCAAAATCTGCATAGTCGGTTTAGGCGGTCTCGGTTCCCCCGCGGCATTACAGTTAGCTGCTATGGGCATAGGGCATCTTCGAATAGTCGACTGCGACATTGTTGAGCTATCTAATCTACAACGGCAAATCCTTTACAACACAAATTTCTTGGGTTATCCCAAGGTTGAGATTGCTGCTAAAAGGCTGCATGAACTGAATCCCTATATTGAAATAGAGCCCTTGCCCTTATCTTTAAAGTCTAACAACGCCGAGGACATAATAAAAGACGTGGACGTGGTCGTGGATGGATTGGACCGCATGACACCACGATACGCCTTAAACAGAGCCAGCCAAAAACTCGGCATACCATACGTCTTCAGTGCTGCAATCATGACCTTCGGAAACGTATCCACGATAATACCAGGGGAGACTCCATGCTTAGAATGTTTCCAAGGAAACCTTGACGATGCATTGTTGCCAACATGCGCCGTAGTCGGAGTCCACCCATCGGTTCTAGGCATCATCGCCAGTGTCGAGGTATCTGAGGCAGTTAGAATAGTTCTCGGAGAGAAACCGCATTTGGCTGGCAAGATATTCCACTGCGACGTTGCTGATCTGATTTTTGAAGAAGTCGAAATTTCAAAGGCAGAAACCTGTCCAGTGTGTGGTTCCAAACCCTCTGGCTCTCCAATGCCTTTAAAAGAGAAGCTGGTCACTGAAACCTGTAGCAGAGAGGGGAAAAGAGTCTTCGTTATAACGCCGAAAAGAAACCTAGAATTAAACTTGAATGATTTATACTTGCTACTTAAAAACTATGGATTTGAGATTAAAATCAAATCAGATTTCGGCATAAGATTTGTTAAAGACTTAAATGAAACAGCAAGCATTCTGCAAAGCGGGGTGATGATAATGGAAGGCGCAGACAACGAAAAAGATGCTTATGATTTTTATAATCAAATAATAATTAATGGATTAAAGTTCCAGAGATCAGACATTGAGTAGAGAAACGGAAGAAATGAACATAAGCTTAACCAAAGAACAAATCGGCTTCCTAATCGAAGAAACGAAAAAGAAATATCCCATTGAAGCCTGTGGGCTCCTATTTGGAGAGATGAACGGTAAAAAAGCCGTCGTGACAAAAATTGTTACTTTTCAAAACGTGTTGAAATCTTCAACCAATTTTCAAATCAACATGGAAGAATTCTTGAAAACTTTGCTAAAAGCCGAAGAAGACGGTATGCAGCTTATCGGTTTCTTTCATTCTCATCCTGCGGCTCCGCAACCCTCATCGACTGACATCGAATACATGAGACTCTGGCCTGGCAACATCTGGCTCATTATTTCTTCTATTGACTACGACATAGCAGCATATCAGGTTTCGGATGCCGTTATCAAAAAGGTTAACATTGAAGTAGAGAACGCTCAGTAAAAATGTTCTTTACATGGTTTCAACTTGCTCCATTCTTGAGAAATTTAGACCATGTGTTCTGATCTGCTCCTCTTTGTTAATCCAAAAAGGAAGAGAACTGCTCCTCTGCCAGCCATTGCAAAGATCAAAAACATTGCTCGCAACACCTTACGCTGATATTCAGGCCATTTACCTTGACGTTCTAAGGTCATGAACGACTCAAAATTCTCTTTCACTCATATTTTACATTTTTTCGCAGTTTCATATAGTGCGAGTATGTTCTCTAATGGCACATCATAACCTACAATATGCGTAGGTCCCAGAATCAGACCGCCGTCGTATCCTACAGTTTTAATTCTTTTTATAACTTCTCTTTCAACATCTTTCACGGAGCCGAACGGAAGCGTTGACTGCACGGAAATTGTCCCATCAAATGTCATCTCACTACCATATAACTTCTTTATCTTTGCAGGGTCCATGCAATCAGGCTGAATTGGATTTAGGATATCCACCCCCACATCTATAAGGTCAGGGATAAGCTTTTCAATGTTTCCATCACTGTGGTAAAAAATAAAAACGTCTCCTTTTTTCTTCAGACCATCATAAAGCCTCTTGTACCTAGGCTTGAAATATTTTCTCCACAACTCTGGTGAGATAAATAATCCTGTCTGTGATGCTGTATCCTCGCCGGAACCTATAGAATCTACGCCAAGTTCTATTAGCCTTGTTCCTAGTTCAAGGTTGTATTCTAACAATTTGTCAAGGAGCTCATTTACAAATTTCGGATTCGTATAAAGGTCAGTTATGAATTTGTTAAATCCTCTTAAATACCATGCCCATTCGAAAAATCCTGGAATTCCGCCTATGTTAAAATATTCATCACCCCATTTCTTAAGTTGCTTCTTAGCTGTTTCAAAACGCCCCGGCGCATCGATATCTGGAAACTCATATTCATCTACTGAATCCAAGTCTTGAAGAGGATGATATACGAAATGCCAATATTTCCCAGTCGCACCTAGTTTGCGTTTTATACCCCATTCGTCTTCTACTACATTATTTGGATGAGGAATACACCAAGCTGGACCCATGCCCCATGCTCCGAATGGGCTAGTTGTAGGCGAGTAAAAAGTAGCCTTCTGTTTAAATTCTTCGCTTT
>JAWBOR010000076.1:0-8504 GCA_038826015.1 Bathyarchaeia archaeon | reverse complement strand
AATATTCGCCGTCGCTTTTAACAATGTCCGCCTCGTCGACGCCTTCAACCTGAACGTTAGTTTTAGAATAGTCGAAACTGGCTTCAGGAGCACTGAAGGCTGTTAAAGCCTGCCCGCCTCTCATGACATTTACGTAATAATAGGGATAATAGCTCGAGTACCCGCTTCTGTTAATGAAGTTTTTAAGCTCAGTGTACGAAGAAAATTTTAGAAGAACAGAACTGTTTAAGGACAAAATAATGTTACTCGGCGCATAAACCAGAAACAACATCAAGTTGATGACAAGTAAACCCAACGTCAAACCCATTAAGGCAGCTGAAAACGACCTGACAGCAAGTTTGTTTCCAGCATTCAACAAATCCTTAGAGCTTGCTTTATACATGTTTTTCACTGCACATAATAAGCGAAAGAAATGACATAATTCTATGTTTTAGAACGTGCCCAAAGACTGTGTTCTAATATCTGGACGCATAACAATAAAGGAATACTGAGAGCCCGCTACTCTTCCTCAGCCTCTTCTTTGCTGCGAGTAAAGAAGAAAACTCCGACAATCGCTATTCCTGCTACGCCGCCTGCAGCGATAATGTAAAGCCTATACTCGTTATACCAATGGTCACTTACGGTTAAGCTAACTGAACTGCTTCTGGAACTCTGGTGGAAAGCGTCACCCTCAAGACTCGCCGTAATCTGCCACTGCCCCTTAATGTTAATTTGGAAAGCGTCTATTTCGTAGGAGCCGTCAGCGCTTGTGTACGCTGTTCTAGTAACCACAGTTCCATCTGGTTGTGTTAATCTTATTGTTACCATCAAGTTTCTTTCAGCAGGAGCAACGTACCCGGATATGTCAATTGTTTCGCCCAGAATTGCTGACACGCGGTTAACGTTGCACGTTATTGAGGTTGGAACCTTTCTTACAACGAAACTGAGGAGTTCACTGTAAGCGTCCCACCATTCTTGAGTTCCAGGCCAACTTGCAGAAACACTCCAAGTTCCAGCCGCGTTTGGGGTGAACTCGTAACCAAATGAACCGTCCGCATCAGCAAGCACATTTTTCACGATGTGGATATTTTGAGTAACAAAATCTAAAGTTACGTTCGCTAATCCCTTTGAGACCCATCCGTTAACCTTTACGCTGTCGCCTCCAGTGAGAACAGTGTTAGACAATGCAATGTACAAAGAGGACTTGTTCTTCACGACGTACGACGCTTCTTTTACCGCAGAATTTCCGGCAATGTCAGTCGCAACGACTTTGTATTTTACTGTTTTGCCACCAAGCTGACTAGGAATAACGGCCACGAACTTATTGTCCGCTGCAGATGTCATTTCAACAGTATTCCTGGTAACCCAATTGTCTGTTGTGTAATACAATGTAACGCTTTCTAAACCAGACCCGTTGTCGCTTGCTACGGCAGTAATTGTAACTTCCTCGTCTGAGCATACTTTGTTAACAACGCTCTGAAGTTCAAGCGTAGGAGCATCAAAATCTGTCTTAAACATGAACCTAATGGTACCTTCTCCTTCTTCAGCAATCAGCACAAGGTGATAAAGAAGCATGTTAGTATTACTGGCAGATATACCAGAATAATATTCAATTAACATGTCTTGACCATAATACTCACAACTATCTGAAGCGTTTGCATGAATGAATCCCTCGCCAGTCAATCTGAATCCACCGTAAGTAGCTGACCCATCTGTAGTTGCAGACCCATACAATCCAGGCTCCCAAGGAAGCGGCATGCCATTTAACATTTCTCCAATGCCTGAAAGTGGATTTGCCATCAGATACAGTTGAACTTCGTACATGTCAAGGTATGATTCAGGAGGATCTGGAACTATTACTGGAACCTCCACTCTTCCAGATGTCGTTGTAAACTCGTAAGCCCAGTAAGTGTCAACAGTTGGCTCATTTAGAGCGTTTTTGCCCTGCATGTGGACCTCATACCACCGGTTGCATTCCAAGTGCTCAATGACCATAAAAGTTCCACTCTTAGCTCCCTTGCTTTCCTTGCCGTCGTTTTTTATCAAAAAACTGTAGTTTCCAGTATATTCAGGTATAAAGAAAGGATCGTAGACAGTTGTTCCCAGATGTTCAGGTAGCCCAGCTGATTCAGTGTGCATCGATTCAAGTTTGCCGAACGGGTTGTAAACGTAAATGTCGTAATCGGTCTTGTCAACCAGAGGAGTATAGTCCACCCAATCTCCGAAGAAATAGACATGATATTTTGCTCCAGCTCTGAGGTTGCAAACGTAAGTCCAATTCTCGCCAACTCTAATCTGGTTTTCAGCAACCTTAATAGGGAATATGGGTTTACCAATATATGTCCAGTTTCCAACTTTGTATGGAACCACAGGAACCGCTGTAACATCCTTAACTCTTGTATTACCGTCATTCAACAAGCTAAAACTTATGAAAAGTACCATAAAGATTAGCACTTCAGCATATCGTTTGTTCATCGAAATCCTTCCAGCCTTTTTTTCGGCTTTGTGGTTACGTTGGCATCTTAATGGCTATACGTATTGATAAAAAAGAGTTATGAAAGGCACATATGTATCAGTAACAGATATTGCATCTTCTTTTTTAATGCATTCTTAATGGTTTGTTGAACCAAAAAACAGAGTTATCAGTTGCGGATGTGTGTTTTTCTATCATAAGGTCATGTGTATTGCTAGGTAGATTCCTGCGATTGACACGAGTATAAGTACGATTGCATGCTTGAAGCCGGCTGACACTCTTCCTGAAACTATCTTTCCAGTCACTATGCCTAAAATGAACGAGTGAAGAATAAGAGGTGTCACAAGCATCTTTGTGAGCTCTTTGGTCGCAATCATGGTTCCGCCAATTATGCTCATGTTCGTGAATAGCTGCAAAAGCATCAAGGTTGTTATGGTCAAAATCCCAGCGCCCATGTATGGCACAAGGAAAAGCGGCGCAAGCTGAGACCTCCGTTCAACCTCAAGTTCTCTAGTCTCCTCGGCGAACTCAGCCAATATTTCGAGGCTTTCCTCTGTTCCTCCCCCAACCTCAATTGTGTCAATTAAGAGGTAAAGGTTAACGAGGCAAATCCAGTTTTTAACGCGGGTCTTAAAATCGTCAAATATTTGCCTAAGCGGAATTCCCCAGCTAATCTCTGCGCTCATGAGTTTAAGGAACTTCGAAAACTTTCCGTAGTCTCTGTCCGAAAGCGACTGTATGCTTTTTTCTGGGCTTAACCCCGTTTTTCGGTTCTCAACGAGGTCTCTGAGAAAGTTTGTTACTCCGTCAAGGACTCCTTTCTCGTTTTCTGAAAAATGGCTCTCAGAAACGAACATTGGTATGGATAGGGTAATTAGGCTTATGGCTAAACCTAAAGCAGGCTCGGTTCCCTCTTTAAGGGAAAGAAGGTCTCGCAGCATTACGGGTATGTCAGAGATGAAAGGAACTTTGAATAAGGTTACGCTGAAATATGGTAAAACTGTCTGTGAAGCCATAAAGAGGCCTGCTGGTATTGCAGCTACTAAGGCTAAGTATGTTTTCCACTGTGAAATAGGATAGTTGATTTGCATTGAATCTGCAAAGTAAAGGAATGCTATGGATACGCCGGGCAATAAAACGTACGAAAAAAAGAAGAACATTTCAGGCGGCATAGCTTGAAATTGGGGAAAGCTTAGAGACACAATGAATATCATGTAGATTCCCAGTGTTCCAAGTATGGCTATGATCGTGTAGCCTTCCATAAGCATAGCCATCCTGTCGCCCATGGCTTTTATTCTTATGGCCATTCTTTTGAACATCGACTCTGTTTGACTGTAGAGATAGTGAAGGACGTCGCCTCCTGTCCTCATAGTGGAGGCATAACCCAGAAGTAGCTCCTTGTATTCCTTTAAGCCCAAGGTTTTAGCAGCTTTAGCCATGGCTGACACGGGATCCATGCCGCTTGATAGAATGATTCTTTCAATTCGCCCTATCTCGTTTTTAAGTTTTGGAAGCAGATCTGTTTCTCTTAGCCTTAGCAAACTGGCGTATGGTGTTAAGCCTCCGCTTGTCATTACGCTTAGGTACATCGACGCGTACGGTATCTCGTTCTTTAATCCAGAAATTTTGTTTGACACTATTACCTTTGGAATGACGGCGCCAATAAGCATCACAATGACTGGCGGCATAACTATGATAGGTACCATTAATGGTAATGGTAGAAAAATCGGAAACAGATCGAGCACTAAGAAGAGGGCTATGATCGCTGAGATGTTTGTAACGAGGTAGACGACAAATCCGATCATGCTTAAGTAAACCTCGGGATGAAGCCTCATGTTTGCGGCTTCCATGTCGTCCTCTATCCCTCTGAACAGCTTCATTAAGCCTCGTCCAAGGCCGTTAAAGTGTGCGTAGCAGAAGTCTTCAAGCACTTTCGTTTTCCTCCTTATTTCTAACCTCTAGGCGTTTTCGGTGCCGCATTGTGTTGCGTCAACAGTTGTGCTTCGAGTTTTCGCGGTTTCTCTTCAGCCATTTTCTTTCTGTTAGAGTAGAACTCTATGATTGCTTGTGTGACGTCTTTCTGGCTTCTTTTTCCTGATTTTAGGATTTCTTTTAGCACCCTTTCTCTTCGTTTGACTTCCAGCAAAATATCTGTTTTTGTCATTCCTTTTTTAGATGCGATTTGTTCGAGGAGATGGCTTTTTTCGAGGTGTGTATAGAAGACATCTTCGGTTGGTGACCATTCAGAAATCAAATTGTATTTTCCGTACTCAATAATTTCCCAGATGTTTCTTGCTCTTCTGCCGAAAGCTAACCCCATCTTTTTCTTTGGGAGTTCAACTCTTGATATGTATATTCCAACGTTCATGAGTGGCACATAGACCTCTGCCACGTTCATTGGCGGTGACGTTAACCGTTTAGCAGCATGATCTAAGCTGTCTGCGTGCATGGTGCAGATGCCGCCGTGACCTGTTGCAACAGCTTGGAAAAGAGCGTAGGCTTCTTCTCCTCTGACTTCTCCGACAACGATGTAGTCCGGCCTGTAACGAAGGCTGAGTTTGACGAGGTCGAAGAGGCTGATTGAGGTTTCATCCGCTTGGCCGAACTTGAACCCTTGTCTGCTTGTTAGCTGAACCCAGTTCTCGTGCAGCGTGTTCAGCTCTGCAATTTCCTCAACTGTCACTATTTTGTCATGAGGCTTCATCAAGCTAATAAGCGCATTCAACATGCTCGTTTTTCCAGCGCCTGTGCCGCCAATGATCATCATGCTCATCTTGTTTTCTAACAGAATCCAAAAGTACGCTGCGATTGTCACGTCGATTGTTCCGATGTTGATGAGATCAATAATTGAAAATGGGTCTTCGCGGAATTTCCTGACACAGAAGCTGCTTCCAAACGTTGAAACCTCCCTTCTGAACGTCGCAGCGAGCCTGTGTTTTCCAGGAAGCATGGCGTCAAGCATTGGGTGTGCGCTTGAGATGTGTTTGTCTCCCATGTGGGCAAGTTTCACGATGAAGTTGTCGTAGTCAGATTCCTGAGTGAACTCAAGATTTGTAGGGATGCTTTCGTATTTTCTGTGCCAAACATAGATAGGCCGGTTCAGCCCATTACATGAGATGTCTTCAATGTTTGGGTCGTTCATCAAAACGTCGAGGGCGCCGTATCCAGCTAGGTCGCGGATCACGTAATAGTAGATTTTTTCCCACGATTCGGGTCTAAACTTGCCTATGCTTCTTTTGTATTTTTTAGCTAACCTCTTTGCCTCTGAAAGGATATACGTATTAACGTCCACAGATAACGATTCGGGAGACGCAAGCTCCTTCGTGATTAAGGCTACAATTTTTTTGTAGGCTTTTTCTTCACTTGGGCTAAGTTTAACCTCTTCCGCAATATATTTTAAACCACCCTCTGACGAAGCGATCTTAACCTTTGCATGAGGATTATGAACCCAGTAAGTTTCAATAATTGAATGTTTAGAATCCATTTTTTCCTTTTCTTTATCTCGGCTTAAAGGCCTCTCGGATTCCCCTTTTTTGCTTGAGAAAAGCCTTGCAAAAAAACCAGGTTTTTTAGACTTAGGTTTCTCTGTCGGGGCTGTTTTTTTCTTTTCTGGTTTACTTTGAGCCAAGGCTAACATCACCTGTTCTTTCTTTTTACACGTATCTTTCGAAATTGAGAAACCCTCTTTTCCTGTTTATAGCATAATGTCTGCTGTGGAAAGAGCTGAAATTACAATTGATAAATGGTTTATGAACGTTCACTATATATCAAAAAAACATCTATTGAAATCTTTTCTTCGCATCGATTCCAGGTTATGTTGGTTATACACTTACATATACCCAATAGCAAGGATTAGCTAAATTAATTTGAATATAATTATTGTATAAGTATGCGGAGCC
The DNA here is from genome assembly GCA_038826015.1 of Bathyarchaeia archaeon. Classification (GTDB taxonomy): domain Archaea; phylum Thermoproteota; class Bathyarchaeia; order Bathyarchaeales; family DTEX01; genus JAWBOR01. The sequence goes on along the minus strand of JAWBOR010000076.1, from coordinate 2,153 downwards.
TCCTTTGTATTTAACCATAACATGATATGATCCTATATCAGAAAGATCTACTTTCTTGACATAGCTTATTGTATTTCCAATCATTCGGATGTCCTCATCGCATATTATTGTTTCGGTTAATCCAACAACTTTGTAAACTTTTACGTTGAAAGTCTCTGTACCTGAGTGATCTCGATTGATTACTATATTGATTGATAGAGTCCCGCTACTGCTCCATCCAGCAATTGACGAATAAAAGAGTGGATTGATAAGCGAAGAAATAATGTTGCCTCTTGTTGTTGTCACTTTTATATTAATTGTTATATTGCCTTCAGTTGGTAGCATTCCGCTAATGTCGATAGCCTCTGTGACATTCCATCCCATCGCTGGAACTTCCAATGAGTAATTATAACATAAATCGTTAACCCAAATTCTGAGAATTTCTACTGATAATGGACATTGATTTTTTACGTAGACATAGATTGATTTCGTCTCTTTAGAAGTGTCAAGAGGGTAAGCGTAGACATCTATTGTTTCTCTTTGTTTGTTATCGTCCAGATGCTTCATTTCTAAAACCGCTTGGTCATAATAGCTGTTGACTTGGTTGACGTAAAGAAAAAGCGGAATTACGCATGTGAAGAGTATTCCTATGAAGATCAGCATTCCGAGAACAGTGGAAACAGCGGCTTTAGAATCACTACAATGTAACGATATACGTTTGATAAACAACGTTTTGCCTCCTGCTAATAACCTCTATAACAAGTTCATTGCCAGGATTAAGGCTAGTTGAAAGTGAAACAGAAATCATGGCAAAGCTCCCACTTTCAATAAGAGTTGAATCAGTGTTGCTGCCAATTCTTTCTCCGTCTTTAAAGACATAAACATCAACATTTATGTCTAGGTTGCTATACATGACATCGATGTCTGCGTTGCCATAATTGAAAACCCAAACATAAAGTGCGCCATTAACACTATCGTATGAAATGTGTTCTATGATGAATCTCTCGCATATAACATTTATTTGCTCTTGAACCCCTTCAAGGTAATTTTCCCCTAAATAATTAGTTAGATTATAAGTGTAAGACCAAACACTAATTCCAATAGTTAAAACCATCCCACATAAAATAACGGTTGCCACAACAGGTGAAAGACCTTTCTTATTCCTGAAAATCCTCATATCTATTCAACCCAAAGAAAAAAATAAAGAGGAAAAGAGGAGCTAGACTAGCTATGGCAGTTTCACTGACGTTGGGTAGTCTTTGCCAGCAGCAGTGTGTATCTTTATTTCTATTCTGGTGCCAGATGTGAAACCGTCATCTTCGCTTTCATCAAGTGTCAAGTAGACTGTTTCGCTTGCTCCTTTTGAGACTTTTAGATTGATTGATGCTAGTTCCGTGGGATCGTCCAGCGTTGTAGTATCATATTGTAGAACCACAATTCCTGAATCATAGTCTTTGAGTGGTATGCCATTGACGTAAATGTTATCAACGGTAGCGTCTGCTGAACCTGAGTTCTTCAATTCAATCGTGATATTCCAATTGCTAGTTGAAGATTGCCATTTTGCGTAGACTGAAGGTAGTTCTATTTGTTCAAAGCTTGTGTATCCGCCTGCTATTGCGCCCATCCAGTAGGCTACTGAGACTGCGACGACGATTGTAACTGATATCAGGATGACGGTGGCGATCACTGGACTTAAAGCCCTCTTATCTCTATTCATGCTTTTTGCCACTGTTTTTTCACCTTTGAAACAAGTTGTGAGCCTACGATTGATAAATGAGTTATGAAGACTTCGTCTGTCTTTCGAGTATGTATTTTCAAACCATCCCTGTGGATCTTAAATTGCCGAAGGCATATGGTTTTTGAGTCCATAAACAAAATATTACCGCCATAAACAACATCTAACGAAACAAATTTCATTGCCAAATACGCAAGTAATCTTTGGGTTTGCAGGTGAAAACAGCTAATGAACGAAATGCTTGAGGCTTCCCGTGTGCTGCTTAGCCTCTTTTTTCTCGTTCTTTCCTCGTGGCAGGACATGAAAAAACGCGAAGTCTCAAACAAGATTTGGGCAGTCTATGGTCCAGCAGGCTTAGTTCTGCTTGTAATGCAGTTCTTTTTCGGCTCTGGATCTGTTAGAGAAGGCGATCTCATTCTTTGGTTAGCCTCTTTTGGGC
>JAWBOR010000075.1:0-8628 GCA_038826015.1 Bathyarchaeia archaeon | reverse complement strand
GGAGTTTCGTTAGGTCTTATTCAGTATGCAGGTGCTTGGAATGAAGCAAAGACGATGATCAATATTGAAAAATTTCTTGAAGAGTTTATCGCCAATCCTACTCATTATAACCAAAATTTTGTGGATGGAAAGGGTGCGATAAAAGTAGTATCAGAAATTTTAAGCACGTTTAAAGAACGTAAACAGGCACAAGCATGAAAATGATTGAAACTCTAAGAAGAGAACCTAAAACTATTTCTTTGCTAACAACAGAACATAGTTGGTTTAATCGTTATGGCTTCGCAGAGAGTTTAGTTGAAAAACTTCGTTCTTTAGGTTACGCATGCAACCTATATTTTTCACACTCTGCGTTCAATGAGAAACGAGATGTATGTTTTATACTGTCTTACTTTAAGATAATTCCCCGTGAGTTTTTAGATTATCACTTCCATAACATAGTGATTCACGAGAGCGATCTTCCAGAAGGAAAAGGATGGTCGCCGTTGTTCTGGCAGATATTAGAAAATAAAAACAAAATACCTGTAACGCTTTTCGAGGCAACGGAAGAGCTTGATGCAGGTCCTTACTATATTAAAGACTTTATTCAGTTAAATGGATACGAATTGCATGACGACATAAGAAAGAAACAGGCTGATAAAACCATTGAATTATGCACTCGATTTCTAAAAGAATATGTAAAGCTTAGACCTATTATTCAAACAGGGCAATCCACATACTACCCAAGACGAACTCCTGATGATAGCAGGTTGGATATTGATAAAACAATACGCGAACAATTCAATATTTTGAGGATATGCAGCAATGATGACTTCCCTGCTTTCTTTTATATGAGTGAAAAAAAATATATACTAAAAATTTATTTAGCCGATAAATAAAATAAAATATATGACGTCGTTCAAGATAAAAAAACATTTAATTGGATCAAATTTCCCGACGTTTATTGTCGCCGAGCTTTCAGCAAATCATAATCACAGTTTTGAGATCGCTGTAAAAACTATTAAGGCGGCTAAAATGGCAGGCGCAGATGCTATTAAGCTTCAGACATATACTGCCGATACAATGACCATCGAGAGTCATCGTCCTGAGTTCTTAATAAAGAATCAAACTTTATGGGATGGTAAAACTTTATACGAGCTTTATCAGGAGGCATATACCCCATGGGAATGGCAGCCTAAGCTGAAGGAAATTGCTGAAAAAGAAGGTCTGATCTGCTTTTCCACCCCCTTCGATAAAAAGGCAGTGGACTTCTTAGAAAAAATGAATGTTCCTGCATACAAAATCGCTTCATTCGAAGTCAGGGACATACCATTAATCGAGTATGCTGCATCTACAGGTAAACCTATCATTATTTCTACTGGAATGGCTACGTTATCGGATATAGAAGAAGCGGTAAACGCCTGCCGTCGCGTGGGGAATAACCAAATAGCTCTTCTCAAATGTACTTCACAGTATCCTGCTCCTATCGAGGAGGCAAACTTAAACACAATTCCAAACATGGCATCAACTTTTGATGTAGTAGTCGGCATTTCAGACCATACAATGGAGCTAGCCGTTCCTATTGCAGCAGTTGCTCTCGGTGCTAAAATTATTGAGAAGCATTTTATTCTAGATAGAAGCATTGGAGGTCCTGACGCTGCATTTTCGTTAAATCCTCAAGAGTTCGAGCAAATGGTACAATCAGTTCGAAAAGCTGAAAAAGCTCTTGGCAAAGTTTGTTACAATTTATCTGAGAAAACAAAACAAAATTTCATTTTTTCGCGTTCTCTTTTCGCAGTAAAAGATATTAAGGCAGGGGAAGCGTTTACAGAGGAAAATATCCGTTCAATACGGCCTGGTTACGGGCTTCCGCCTAAATATTTAAAAGATATTTTAGGAAAGAAAGCATCAAGAGATATTGAAAAGGGAACGCCATTAAGTTGGGCTCTGATTAGCTAAAAAAAACAGCATAGAGATATGAAAACTTATGCATTGGTTTCGGAAAAATTATGGCATCGTTCAATGGCTAATGCATTAATCGAGAGACTGGGCGCAAATTTTGTTCTAATAGATAAAAGAGAATTATTTACTTTAGACAACCTAAAAAAGATAAGCCCAGAAAAAATTTTTATACCTCATTGGTCATATTTTATACCGCAAGAAATTTACGAGCCTTATGAATGCATTGTGTTTCATATGACCGATCTGCCATATGGAAGAGGCGGGAGTCCATTGCAAAACTTGATCGTGAGAGGTCATACTAACACCAAAATCTCTGCTATTAGAGTCGTCAAGGAACTTGATGCAGGGGATATTTATATCAAAAGAGATTTATGCTTAGGCGGCAATGCGCAAGAGATTTTTCTGCGAGCCTCAAAGTTAATTGAAGAAATGATAGTTGAAATTGTTACTCAGAATATATTGCCATGTAAACAGGAAGGCGAAGTAGTAATTTTTAAGAGAAGAAAGCCAGAAGATGGAGACATCAGCAATCTTACAGAAATTGAAAAAGTATATGATTATATTCGCATGCTTGACGCTGATACATACCCAAAAGCCTTTTTAGAAACAGATAGATTCAGATTCGAGTTCTCGAGAGCTTCTTGGCAAGCAGACAAAACCATATTAGCTGATGTTAGAATTATTCCAAAATAAAAAAATTTTGCTGGTCGTAGCTCATCCCGATGATGAAATTTTAGGCGTGGGAGGGGCGATGCATTATCTCATCAATTATGCGCAAGCATATGTCCGAGTTCTTATTCTAGGCGAAGGAATAACTTCAAGAGCGGATTTTAGAGATAGAGAAATATGGAAAAAAGAGATAGAAATTCACAGAACCTGCGTTTATTCTGCTCAAAAGATCATCGGTTATGAAAGCGTCGCGTTACATGACTTTCCAGACAATCGGTTTGATAGCGTAGATTTGTTAGACATTGTAAAAATCATAGAAAAAGAAAAGCAAGATTTTCAGCCGACAATTATCTTCACGCATCATGGAGGAGATCTAAACATAGACCACCGACGGACTTTTGAAGCGGTGATAACGGCTACTCGTCCGTTGCCAAACGAAAGCGTGAAAGCTATCTTAACTTTCGAGACTCCATCGTCAACGGAGTGGCAAGCGTTTAATTATTCAAGTCCTTTTTTGCCAAATTTTTTCATCAGTTTTGGAGAAGAAAGCATATTTGCCAAGACAAAAGCGATGCAGTGTTATGAGTTTGAAGCTAGAAAATATCCTCATCCGCGTTCTCCAGAAGCTTTAAAGATATTAGCAGAACGTTGGGGGATAGTAGTAGGGAGCTCCTTTGCAGAAGCGTTTATGTTAATTCGATGTACTTTATGAGGATAATGAATAATTAATGCATCAAAAATTGCAATTATTACGGCGCGAGGCGGTAGCAAACGAATCCCGCGCACAAACTTTTAGGATTACTGCATTGCAAGAGATTGAGTAACTTAAAAATTCTGCCTGAAAATGAATCATTACGCTTTGCTATCCAAAATTAAGCGCCTTTATCATAGAGGCGAAAATATTATGGAATATCTTAGGAAGGAAAAGAAAGTGCAAGATAATGATAAAGAGACAATTCTGATTAGTTATGATTTTCAGGCAGGGAGTTACATAAAATTTGTTGAAGAGAATCCTGACTTTATCCAATATTACACTCAAGCAATCGCTCTGGTTTTTGAAGGTCTTGGCATCAATTTTGAGACTGTATTAGAAGTCGGAGTAGGAGAAGCAACTGTTTTAGGCAATCTTGCTAAAAAAATATCAAAAAAATGTCATTTATATGGCTTTGATTTGTCTTGGTCAAGAGTGAAATTTGCGCAAAAGTATTGCGATCAATTAGGCGTTCAAAATGTTGATTTGTTTACTGGCGACTTATTTTCCGCGCCGTTGCAAGATAATTCAATTGATATATATACGTCTCATTCTATAGAACCAAATGGTGGCAGAGAAAAAGAAGCTTTGCAGGAACTCTACCGAATTACTCGCAAGTATTTGATTTTGCTTGAGCCTTGTTACGAATTAGCAACAGAAAAAGCTAGAGAACGAATGAAAGCGCATGGTTACATTACTAATCTTCAACAGTCCATACGAGAAATGGGTTACAAGGTATTAGAATTTAGGCTTTTTGATTACTACTCAAACCCATTGAATCCTACTGGTCTTACAATTATTGAGAAAAAAAGCGAAGAAGTTATCAAAGAAAATCCTTATGCTTGTCCTATTACTAAGTCAGAGATGAAAGAATATTCAGAAGGTTTCTACTGCGAAACCAGTTTACTAGCTTATCCAAAATTACTTGGAGTCCCTTTGCTTTGCCCTGAGAATTCCATCTTAGCATGTCATTTCAACGCATTTAAGAAATGATGAAAAGAAAAACAATCTCTTGAGAAAAACTAAATGTCTTGCATTGCTATTATTACAGCGCGAGGCGGTAGCAAACGAATCCCGCGCAAAAACATTAAAGATTTTCTAGGGAAGCCTATTATTGCTTATTCTATTGAAGCAGCAATAGCAAGCGAGCTTTTTGAGGAAGTGATGGTTTCTACTGATGACTTAGAGATTGCGGAGTTATCCCAGAAGTATGGAGCAAAAGTACCCTTTATGCGCTCTGCTAAGAACTCAGATGATTATGCGACAACATCTGACGTGCTCTTAGAGGTTTTAGCGGAATACCAGAAAAGAGGTAGAAGCTTTGAGTATGGCTGTTGTTTATATCCGACCGCTCCATTTGTGACGGCTGAAAAGTTGCGCAAAGCGTACGATTTTCTGATTCAAGGGAGTTATGATTGTATCTTTCCTGTATCAAAATATAAAGTGCCAATTGAGTATGCCATACGTTGTGATGGTCAGAGAGTTGAGTTTGTGTTTCCAGAAGCATATAGAATATGAGAACTCAAGATATTCAACCAACTTTCTATGATGTGGGGCAATTTTACTTTTTTCGCGTAGCGTCGATATTAGACAAAAAAAGTTTATTGACTAACAACATAAGCGTGTTTTCTGTTAGCGAGTTAGAAGCAAACGATATTGATGATGAAGAAGATTGGATAATCGCTGAACTAAAATTTAGATGGTTGCGACTTCAAGGAGCAATCAAAGAATAGCCATGAAACTAGCGCTTGGAACGGCTCAATTCGGAATGCGATATGGAATTGCCAATAAATATGGTAAAGTATCGCGAGAAGAAGTTTCAAAAATTATCGAGTTATGTAGAGAAAATCAAATAAAGTTTATTGATACGGCTGCCGATTATGGCGCCAGCGAAGCGATTCTAGGAGAAATAGGCGTAGAAGAATTTAATGTGATATCTAAGTTGCCGAAGTTGCAGGTGGAGAAAAGCCTTTTAAAAGAGACCATAGAAAAAACAGTATATGAGTCGTTAGCTCGGATGAAAATAAATAATCTTTATGCAATACTACTACGGTATTCAGAATCTTTGCTTCTTCCAGACATTGTAGAAGAACTAAGCCAGATTACTAAGGAATTGATGAAAAATGGAGCGGTTAATAAACTCGGCGTTTCTGTTTACTCTCCGAAAGAAGCGCTGGCAATAGTGGAAAAGTACAACGATATCGGAGTAATTCAATCGCCATTTAGCATACTAGATAGACGTATTCTGAAAAATAACTTTTTAGGAGAAATAAAAAAAAGAAACATAGAATTTCATGCTCGCTCCGTGTTTCTTCAGGGTTTGTTATTGATGAATTCTAACGAGAGACCAAAAAAGTTTGATAGATGGAAGAGTATATGGGACAGATGGGACAGATTTATAGAGCAAAATAAACTTCTGCGATTAAGAGCATGCGTAGGATATGTCAAATCAAAAGAACAAGTCGATAGAATCATAATTGGCGTAGATAGTCTAAAGCAACTCAGAGAGATTATAACCGCATACCGAGAAGATTATCATTATGAAGCGCCCGACGATCTGTGTTCTGAAGATATAGACTTAATACATCCATATAATTGGGAAAACTTGTAAAAAAGCAAAAAAAAGATGAATATTGTTGCAATAGTTCAATGCAGAATGGGTTCAGCTCGTTTTCCGGGAAAAGTAATGCAAAAAGCTAATGATGAGCATCTGATAGGATTGTTGCTCAAGCGACTCTCTCGTTCTAAGACGATTAGCAAGATAGTTGTCGCTACGACCAACGAGATCGAGGACGATATACTTTCTGAATTCGTACGAAGCTTGGGATTTGACGTGTATAGAGGCAGCAAGGATGATGTGTTGAAGAGATATTATTTTGCGGCAAAAGAAAGCAAAGCGGATATAGTTGTTAGGATTACGGGAGACTGTCCAATTATAGATCCAGAAATAGTTGATAAGGTCGTAGAAAAATACCTAAGTGACGGAGCAGACTATTGCTCTGCTATGAATTTTCCTGATGGTTTGGATACAGAGGTTTTTTCCTTCTCTGTATATGGCGTCCATGAAGGGTAGCCATTGGCCTCCAACGATTCCGAATATGAAGCGAACCTTCTCTTGGGCTATACACCTTAGAAGTAAATCACCTCCAGAAATATTCAAAGCTTCTCACACCTCTCAAAACGGGATTTTCGGAAATTGTTTGTATTTTTATTGTCGTTCGATTTATTATTTCTTTGGATTTCTACGTGATTTGGCTTCTGTAGGTTTTATGGGGAATATATATTGGATTACGATTCTTTGATGACGCCCTGGATTCGAGTAAATTCTAAAGGGAGATTTCCCTAAAACTGAAAGAAGAAAATAAGGATTGTGTGTTTAAATGAAGTACTGGTTGTTATTTCAATCCAAAGCAATTTTCTCAGCGAGAAACTTAATACGGAAAGGCGTGAGCCTCTGGCTCTTCGAAGACTAATATGGAATCTTTATTAGAATTAATTGCTACAAGATAAAAAACGATTCTTTGAAGGGTGTCTGATACTAAGAAATACGGATAAGAAATTATGACATCTAATTTGCTATTTATTTGGAGACTCCTAATCGAGATAATTACTTAATCAAGTTTTTATTAAGAATCTAAAATTATGCTTTCAAATTTTTCAGTATTAATAATTTCTAAATAAGGCTTGGTTTTAAGCCCGTTTACTACTTAAATAGTTTAGGAAGCTAAAACCTTCTTCTAATGGGCGATTTCCGTCTTCTTAACTTTTCGTATTCTTATTTTTAACATTCGTTCTTACAATCATAATGGGAGTGAGAAGCAAAAGTTTCTCCTAAGAAGGGAAAAATAAGTAGCCACTGTAATTATGGCGGAGTTAAGAGAGAAATACTTATAATTTTGATTAGTAAAAGTAGCAGAGAACGTGTGGATTCACACCAAGAGAACTATTAGGGATGCCAGTAAGCAGAAATATATTCTTCATAGGTTCCTTTCCATATCTACTGATTTAAGAAAGCCTCAATAGCTTATATCTTATCGTGATTGGATCTATAATCTAGATTTCCTTAGACTAAATGGTAAAAGGAATGAACTGCCACGTAACATTCCTGATGAGAAGTGAGTCCACACTAAAAAGCATTAAGTAAAAATAAGGCACTTGAAACTAGGAGGTTTAAGTTATGAAGCATAATGTACAGGTTGCTGGTTTTCTAATAGGTATAGCTATGACTGTTGTAGGTATGTTTTTTAACTGGGCACCTGTGATAGTACCCGGAGGAGCTGTGGGAGCCTATTATATAGTAGAACATATTTACGGTGACTATGCTAGAGTTGCACCTGCATGGCTTGCGCCAATTTATCTGAATATGCATATGGTTACATGGGCTTGGCTCTTTAGCATAATAGGAATAGCTCTAATGACAATCATGTTTGTGTCGCTTGCAGCAGGGAAATGATAAACCTTGATAGCTTCGATGATCTTTGAACCATACCTAGTTATTGACTTATCAAGGCTAGAACCCTCTCACAATGAGTTGCTGAAACAATTAATTTGTTATCCGAACCGTCCTTCAAAATCAGTGAAATTCTAATGACGCCAGCTTCCATTAAAGGGATCCTAAAAAAGGGTGAACCTGTGGAAGGTCTAGCTTCTCTTATTTTTTAAATAAATTTTCCAGAGCATTAATTATTCACACCCCAAATTTTAAAGAAATAAAAGCTAAACGTACCTACTAGTTACAATTAGCAAGTATTGGAAGCTACAAGCTTCTTGACGTCAATATGATTTAGTTTAAGACATCCTATATTACGAATTGTCTGCCAATCCATAAAGAGGGTGAAAGTTTTTGGATGTTAATGAAATCTGTTTGAACCTCAGACGTTTACTAGAAGAATCTGTGAAAAGGAACCTTGCTGAAGGTATACTACTATCCGGTGGACTGGACACCTCCATTATAGCAGCAATAGCATCCAAATATGTGAAACCAAAAGCGTTTACAATAGCTTTCAAAGAAGCCCCATCACCAGACATCAAATATGCGAAGCACATCGCTAAAAAGTTGAAATTGGAACACATCATTCACAACTTTAGCATGGATGAGCTTTACGCTGAGCTCCCCACAATTATTCGTGTCACGAAAACCTTTGACCCTATGGAAATACGAAACAGCATAGTTATACTAATAGGCTTAAAAACGGCAAAAGAAGCAGAAGTCAACACAGTGCTAACCGGAGACGGAGCAGACGAACTCCTCGCAGGATATAGTTTCCTAT
>JAWBOR010000074.1:0-8885 GCA_038826015.1 Bathyarchaeia archaeon | reverse complement strand
GAGCGATATCCCTAATTTTTCCGGCAAGCTCTTCCTGTAAACCACTTCTCGTTTCCGTAATTACAGGTCTAACTTCTCCTGTTATTTTCTCTATTCGATTTAGTCCATCCCATGAATCATAAATATAAATTCGATGATCCTCATATTCCTCTCCTATTTGTTCAGGTGGATTGCAAAAGAATCTTTTTATTTGTTCGATTCTTGTAGGATCCCACGTTTCAAAACATATAACTGTCGAATAATTAGCCTTGCGTTTACGTAAGCCTTTCAATATCCATTCATCGCTATATTCTAATTGATTTACTCCTACGAGGTTCGATCGATACAATTTCAACCACATCTACTATGACATTTTTTTAAAAAAGTGAGACTGTATTCTTTTTCGCATTTTTCAATAATCTTATCCATCATGCCATCAGAGTAGTATTCAAACAGAAACAAGCTGTCTAATTTAATGTAACCCTCTATTTTACTTCGTGACTTTGCGCATTTCAATTCTTTTCATTTCCTTTTCGTTTTTATTTTTTCCTTTCCTATTTGTGGCGTTTTGATTTCTCCAGTTATTCCTTGGCTATCTTTGAATTGTATTTTGTCTTGTTCAATCATTATTCCAAACGAAAGAATTAGCTTTTGAATTTTTTCAAGTTCTTCATAGCACTCTTGGCCATGGAAACCGCTAAGATCAAATATTACTTGTCCATTTGCAAGTATTTTGGCTTTTATTGATTTCATTATTAAACCTCACTAATTAGTATTATTGCATCGCGTTCTTGAGTTTCGTCTTCTCTGACATTGTATCCGTAGGCTTTCATAGCATTAATGAGTGCAATTGCCGTGTAATGTTGTAGCACTTCGCCAGAGAGCTTCTTGGCGATATTGGATACATCATCATACTTATCGTAAAGAAAATAAAGTTCGCCGGTATTTCTGTCAATCTTTATCCCAATACCTCGAGAGAAATCTGGGGTAGCGAAAGCAATATCACATTTCTTTTCGCGACCTAAAGCATCAACTACATGAAAGCGGATTTCTCCATTATGTTTTTTGGCAACTATCTCAATCGATTTTCTAAGTAATTCAAAATTTGGGTGTGTTTCAATGTTAAGACCGTATTTTTGCATCATGTCGAGCTTGATTCGAGTTTTATACCAACCTATCAAACTCATGAGGTGTATCTCCTTTCTCTATGCATATGAAAATACTCCTGCTTTATACGCTTTTATTTTTGCGGCATTTGTATTCTTTATCATATGTATGAATCTATATATAATGCTTTCGGTGAAAAACTTAAAACAGAATTCATGAGTTAAATAAAGGTGTGAGCACAATGAACAGGGAATGTGCGCAATTATACGAAGAGGGCATTCTGTGCTTAGAAAAAGGAAAATTTGAAGAAGCAATTAAACTTTTTAGGCAGTGCGTAGAAAAGTGTCCAGATAATTCACATGGATGGTGTGCTTTAGGGGTGACTCTTTTAAGAAGAGCAGATCAAGATTGGGATAACGCCTTAATTGCTTTGGAAGTTGCTGTTGAAAAAGATCCCGCTAATTTTTACGCTTGGGTAAGCAGAGGAGAGGTCTTAGGAAGAAAGGGCGCCTACCTATCAGCTTTGTACAGTTTTGAAAAAGGAATAGCCCTTACGGAAGAAATCATTGAAAAGGACGTTGGTGCTAAAAAAATGTACATTGAAGCACAAAATGGGAAGGCTTGGGTGCTAATTGATGGGTTCAACGAGTTTGACAAGGCTTTAGAATGTTGCGAGGAAGTGCTTCGTCTAGACGAAAATAACCCTCTTGCTATTCAAAACAAAGAAATTGCCCTAAAGAGAAAAGCATTAGGGCATCCGCTTTTGGTGCGAAGACTTTTAGAATGCCCTTTTTGCAAAACAACTATTTACGAAATTTCAAATTATTGCCCAAATTGTGGAAATAAGCTAGCCAGACAATTTCCGCCAAGAATGGAATAGGGAAGGTCGTCTATGGACGATTATTACGTTGAATCTCTTAAAGAGGGACGAAGATATTTTAGACAGGGCGATTTTGAGAAAGCGCGGAAAATTTTCAGCGATCTTAGAAAAAAGTTTCCACATAGAACAGAGGCTTATATAGGTGAGGGGAATGTTTTAGAGAACCAAGGCAGATTTAGAGAGGCTAAACAGTTATACGAAGAAGCTTTGATTATTGCAAAGAAAGTGGGCTCCGATCAAGGTTATTCGGATGCTTTGGTTTCAAGAGGACGAGTGAAAATACTCATTTCAATAAACGAAAAGGGAGCGCTAGATGAAGAAAGCGTAAAAAGTGCGCTAAGAGACTTTGATGAAGCAATTGCCCTACGTCCAAATGATTATTGGCCTTACTCAGAAAAAGCGACTTTGCTTTTAAGCCTAAAACGTTTTGATGAAGCTTGGTCCGTTTTCGAAAAAGCCTTAGAGAGAAACGTTAACGATCCTGAAACCTATTTAAGAGCTGGAATATGTCTCGGTTGTATTGTAGAAGGTGAAAAAGATTTAGAACCATTTCTAAAGGCAAACAAACTTTACCGTGCTATTTCTTTGCTGAGCATGGGTTTTTCGGAGGAATTAAGCCCAAAACAACTTGAGGATTATCGGATATGGCGAGAATACCTTAGGGTATCTCTTAACGAAGTTTTGGGAAAATATTGAGGAAAGTTCTCTCATTAGGCTCTGTGAATCGTTCCTTAAAAATCTGTTTTTGATCATAAAGGAATCTTGCCAAATTATTTCTAAAGTCATTTATGTTTACAAGTGACTTTGCATAATCAATTCTAAATTTTGACAATAAGGAATCCATGAAATTATCAAAATTATAATAAAAAGCATAGATTGGACATTTGAAAAGTGGGTCCACAATTATGCTTGAGATTTTTTCTGGAGATTCATAAATGAAAGTATATGCAGGAAGGCCCAATTTGTACTTTTCCTTGTCTTCTTCTTTTATGTTGTTGTCAAATTTCAAGTGCGCAACATTCTCCAAAGTTCTAAGTGTGTATACTTGACGCCTCCACAGGCGGAGGCATTCTAAGAAATACAATGAAATGAAGCCTTGAAAATATGAATTTTCATAATTTTGCAATATATCGCATCGCTCTTGAATTATTCTGCCCGAATCCTTATACGGATGAACGCTCAAATGCAGCTCTTTCAGCACATACTCAATCAACTCTTGCGTATTCCTTTCACTTTTTAGTGACGATGGAACTTTTGGCGAAATTTCAGCGATTTGTTGAAAAATTTCAAAATGCGACTTCTTAGGATAGTCAGCATTGTTTAAAGCTATCTGTATCGCATGAAAGACAAAATCTCTACCCAAGTTTTTCCTTATCTCATTCGTGATGCGATAGCTAGACAAACTCAAACTGCACTCTTCTCGGAGAAGCTGTTCCTTTTCTTCATAAAACGCATCATTTTTTTCAAAATCCGAAAATTCTTCTTCAAAAGAGAGCATAATCGCCGATCCTTCAATCACGCCAGATACGTCGTAAAAAAGCCCATCTCTAATCGTTACAAACTTCTCAATCCAATCTCCAACAAAACCATGAGTTTCTATTTCGGGGTACAACAAATACGTTAAGAGGTTTCTTTTAGCCATCAAGTCTAATTCTTTCAAAATAAATCCGGTAAAGGAAAGTTTTAAGTGAAGGAAATGGTCGAATTCGTGTTTCCACACAGCCTTTTCATGTCCTTTAATAGCCTCTGTTAGGATTGGATCTGGCTGAAATATTAGTACGTCTTTAATCGAATATGTGCCCTCTGGTGGTTTGCTTTTTTTATACTCTGGCAATACGTTTAGGCAAATTTTTCTTCTATGTTCAAATGAAATCGAAGCTAACAATTTGAGGAGGTTTTTGCTATTTTCGGTCATTTTCTATGTCACTGTTCAAAAATCTTTTTCATTTCTTCGTTCTTTAACTTTTGCACATATTTCCTAACTGCTTTTTCGTAAAATCTTCTACTGACAGGAAACTCGAATCCAGATTCAACACTTATTTCTATTTCTTCTCTTTCAAATTTTGGAAGCTGATCTTCTATTTTCTTGAAAGCTTGTAGAAGCTGATCGACTTTCAGTTCTCTCGAAACCTGTTTTATAACTTCAAGGGTTTTACTTCCCAAAGGTTGAACCAGATAACGCTCGGATTGATCGTTTGGATCTTGCCATATCAAATCGGCTTGCATAAGTTTATCTAGATGTGCTTGTAAGGCTCCCCGCTTTATTCCCAGTTTCTCAGCGATTTCTACAGGGGTTTTTCCCTTCTCCAGCGATTCCAGTGTAAAGATTCTTGCAGGGTGTCCTATTGCGTCAAATAGCCTAGCTAGAAATTCCTTTTCGTTCATGTTATTTTTTTCTCGAGAACTCATTGTACATACACGCAATTGCATATATGAATGTTCACACTTAAACCTTTCCATAGTGACTCTTTCTTCTAGGAATGCAAATACATATAACTGCAAAAGCTTATATATGAGACAGCGAAGAATAAGTTTGGAGGAGAAGTGGTTTGGGTGCTGACAAGACGAATGTTGAGCAGTCACATATTCTCTACAAATTGGGAAACGAATACTACGAAAAAGGGGAATGGGTGATCGCTATTCGTTACTATGATAAAGCGATAGAATTTGACCCTACAAATTATAAAGCATACTATAACCGAGGCTTAGCAAAGGCGTGCATGGAAAATTACGACGACGCAATCAAAGATTTCGACAAAGTCATAGAATTAATTAGAACTCGAGTTGAGAATTATTGCAATCAAAAATCAGACAATGTAGACGAATTAAAAAAGAATTTGGCTGAAGCCTACTATCTGAAAGGTTTGTGTTACAAATACAAGAGAATGCTTAATGAGGCTATAAGGGAATTTGACCAAGCTCTTGCAATAAACCCAGATTTTAGGGCTGCGCAAGACCATAAGGAGCAATGCCAAGCGGGGCTTCAAAAAGACAATAGACTTGACGTCAGCGAAACCATAGAAGAAGCAAAAAATCTGGAAAACGAGGGAAAATATACCTCTGCTCTCGCCCTCTTAGAGAAAGCTTTGAAAGGTCAACCAGATAATTTTCAATTACTTTTTCATCGCAGAAGGTTGATTGAGAAAATAGAATTGCCCTGCCAATATGAAGTCTGTGGGCTAAAAGAACTTAAGATTTTGTTCAAAAAGCTAGTAATATATCCTATCAAATATTCTCAGCATCCTCTATACAAAGCACGCATAGCCAAATATTCCAAGGGGATATTGCTCTACGGACCGCCAGGATGTGGCAAAACAATGTTTATCAAAAAATTGGCAAGAGATGCAGGTATAGAACTTTTTGAAGTAGTTCTTTCTGATACTCTAAACCTCTACGTAGGTGAATCTGAGAAGAGGCTTACTGAGGTCTTTAATAAAGCAAAGGAAACAGCAAGAGATGGAAAACCAGTAATAATATTTGTCGATGAAGTCGACGCACTAGGTTTTTCGAGAACAATCGCTCGTGAACCTACAGAATCATATTTTAGCCAAACTTTAATCGCCACCTTTCTAAGACTGTTCAACGAAATCCAAGACATCCCAAATCTAATCGTGATTGGCGCAACAAATCGTCCCTGGACAGTGGATGATGCCCTAAAAAGGCCAGGCAGACTAGGCTCTGCGATAGTTTACTGTCCACCGCCAGACGAAGAAACTCGTGAAGAGTTGTTCAGGCTTTACGCTAAAGGTACACCCGGCTACGAAAATATTGATTTTGCAAAGTTGGCGAAAGAAACGAAATGGTTCTCTGGAGACGATATAAGAGCCATCTGCTTGGATGTATATCTTCAAATTTCAATGGAAATAATAGATGAACAAAATGCACGTGAAAGATCTAGTGAACAAATGAGCAAAAACTGCAAATGCAAAGCGAGAACCGAAGACTACTTGATGATAATTGCACGGAGAAATCCTCAAGTGAAATGTTGGCTTAGGCTTGTAGTCAAAAACTATTTGGAAGGAAAAATTGAGGAATATGAATTAGATGAAAGATTAAAGAAGGATATCTCTGACTTCTGCCAATGCACAGCGCCGAATAAAAATAGTATTAAATCTCTAGAAAAAGAGTACGCGATTTAAGAGGTGAATTTATGTTTCAAATATTATGGATCTGGACAAAGACAGAAACAAACTATGCTCCATATGGCGGCCATACATACACACAAACTACATCAGTGAAAAATTATATTAACACGGTACTACAACTCGAAAGGAGTAAAAAACTAAAAAGGAGAAGGATCGAATAATGCCTTTGTTTGGTGGAAAAAAGAAAGAAGAAGCTCTTGTCCCCAGCAAACCCAAAATATCCAAATATAAAGACTATTCTGTACCAGGACCAACAAGCTGTTTGGCACTAACCAACCTTCAAGGTAAGGACGCAATTGTTGCAAGTGCATTGAAAGCGCGTGGACTTGTAGCTATGGATGTTGACGGAGAAAAGCTTTGGTCATTTGACACTGGCGCAACCGTATATAGCCTCGCAATAGCAAATTTGGGTGATACCAGAGTGGTCGTGGCAGGTTCAGGCGGAAAAGTTTTTGCAATATCCGAAAATGGAACAGAGCTTTGGAGATATTCTTTTCCAGCAACACATAAGGCAGCTACTAAATTTGCCGGTTTTATATTAGAAAAAGAAAAACGATATGGCTACAACGATGTCTATCATTTAGTGGCTGGCCGCCTTGACGGGGAAGATGTTATTGTCGCTATCGCTGGTTTAGAATACAGCTTTGAAGGAATGCAGATAATTTCGTTACAAGGAAAAGAGATATGTTCCTTAAAAAAGGCGGTGCTCGGTTGCCTTTTCGACCTTTCGCCACGTGGCGACGCTATATTAGCAGCATTGCGAGCAGTTCTCAGTGCGTATAAGGAAGTAAGCGTCATATCAAAGGATGGCGAGATAAAGAATAAGCTGAAACTCGACATTGACATGGCTCCAAAAGATCGCTCCAATGTAGGAGGCTTTAAAGATAAGTATAGAGGAAAACTTGTAGCTGGAAAACTAAACGGCGTCGATGCAGTAGTTCTCGGTTCGCCGGAAACCCGAAGCGTTGGAGCAGCGTCTCTTGATGGCATAAAACTGTGGAAATATGAAGCATCTCCAAAGGGTGAAGTTAACGCTGGAATTAACGACATAGCAATAGGCTCAATTAATGATCAGTCTGTAGTGATAGTCGGCACTTTTGACCACTGTGTCCATCTGATTTCAGGTGATGGCCATCGCATCGACGCGTGGAGATATCCAAGCAACGTGAATAATGTAGCGTATGGCAAAATCCACGGAAGAGATGCCATTGCCGTTGGCTTATACAACGGCGAAATATTCACCTATACTATGGAGCGGACCTAAGGAGGTAATGTCATGAAGAAAACTCTCACAATTAAAGGAATAGCTTACGTAATATCTGGATTCATGGCAATCATCGTGGGAATATGGATGTATCTTACAATATCTGAACCCTTCGCCAAAAATTACGGCTTGTTCGTTTTAATATTCGGTTTGGTGTTAATCGCTGTAGGGTTACGAAACAAAATGGTAGTCGTTGAAGAAAGAGAAAAACCCCTTATGGATGTTACAACTTTTAGTCCAAAGACAAGATTAGTGATGCTAAAGTTGCATGTATAATAGCACTGCTAAAGAGAATGAAAGCACTATTACTGAAAAAAGATGCTGTATTAAGGAGCATAACCTAACTGATGTGTATTTCCAGTTCTACTATTTTTATCAGCTCACTTATATAAAACTGATGCAATAAAAGATGGCAGAAGTAAAATCCACATATCCTCATTAATTTTGCGATTTCCATCAACCGCAACACAAAAAATAGCCCGCTGATTTTAATGCTTTTTCACACTCTTTCAAAACTTGTTTAATATTACGCCTTAACGGATAAAAAAAGAGTTTGCGCGGATATCGCCATGCAGATTTTATTTAAACCTTACTAGTGAATTTGCATTAACCTAAAACTTAAAGAATTGGGGTTAGTTTCTGAAATATTAGGGCGGGTAGCCTAGTACGGATAGGGCGCAAGCCTCCTAAGCTTGTGGTCGTGGGTTCAAATCCCACCCCGCCCGTTTACAACGAACCCCGGACGCTTTGCTAAAACTTTCATTATAATGGGTTACTTTCTTTTTCTGAAGATTTTGTTTCCGTTATAGTCGCAGACATATTCGAAGCCTGCCTCAACTAGCTGGCATATTTCCTCTTCTGAGTGGGCTACTTTTGCGATGTATTCCTCTTCTTTGAAGTTGACTAAATGCGTGTATACGAGAGTGTTTTGTATGCTTTTATGTCCAAGCAGTTGCATCACATGAAGTATGTCTTTGGTTTTGGCGTATTCCATTGTGGCTTTCCAGTGGCGAAATGTGTGAAACGTTATTTGTAGAAGCCTTGGATTCTCTAGTTTTCTTGCTAGCCTAATTCTTTGTCTTGCGAAGCTTTTGCGCATTGCGTCAACCGATACTCCAAAAACTTTTGCTGAGGTTTTTGGCAAGGCTTGTAGCATCGCTATGAGTTTGTTTGAGATTTTGAGCATCCTTGGGCTGCTGCCCTTTTCTGGTGATATTCTTATGGTGTTTCTTTCGAAGTCTATATCGGTCCATTGGAGTCGGCATGCTTCTCCACATCTTATGCCAGTTTCTTTAAGCAGTTGTAGAAAGGCCATGAGCCTCTTTGTGTGGGAACATCCAGCTATTAATTGTTCTATTTCTGTTTCTGTTGGAATGAATGGCAATTTTTCAATTCTGCGGTATTTTGGTGGGTCCCACTTGCCTCCGAAAGTTAGCAGGAAGCTATTATAGGCTTCAACGGCTAACTCTTTTCTTCCTTCGCTGCATGTTTGTTTGGCGATCGCTTCTTT
>JAWBOR010000073.1:0-8903 GCA_038826015.1 Bathyarchaeia archaeon | reverse complement strand
TTTTCCTTTGGACCAGGGAAGCCGTAAGGGATTTGATCAGGCAGCGCTTTGGGATCGAGCTTTCTGTTTGGACGGTGGGGCGGTATTTGAAGAAGTGGGGTTTTACGCCCCAGAAGCCTTTGCGTCGGGCTTACGAGCGGGATCCGCAGGCGGTGCGGAGTTGGTTGACCAAGGAGTATCCGGCCATAAAGAAGCAGGCCAAAATAGAGGGAGCCACTATCTTCTGGGGTGATGAGATGGGGATGCGGTCTGATCATCAGGCTGGTACTTCTTATGGTCGGAAGGGGGAGACTCCTGTGATTCCGGGTACGGGGCAGCGTTTTCGGTGTAATATGATCTCGGCGATTACGAATCGGGGTAAGTTGGCCTTTATGGTTTTTGGGCAGAAGTTTAAGGCTTGGGTATTTATTAGGTTTATGAGTCGTTTGGTGCGGCATAATAAAGACCGAAAGGTGTTTCTTATTGTCGATGAGCATCCGGTGCATGTATCCAGTAAGGTAGAGAAGTGGGTTGAGGAGCATAAGGAGCAGATTAGGCTTTTCTTTTTGCCTGGGTATAGTCCAGATCTTAATCCTGATGAGTTGCTTAATCAGGATGTGAAGAGTAATGCTGTGGGGCGGAAGCGGCCGCATAATAGGGTGGAGATGCTGAGGAATGTGAGAAGTTATTTGTGGAGTACGCAAAAACGGCCTCAGAAAGTGAGAGCTTATTTTCAGCATCCCAAGGTTAGATATGCAGCCTAATGTGTCAAACATTTTCCGCTCCCCTTAATAACACATCGATCATGCATTAATATTCACTTTTTCTTTTGACTTCGAATTTTGAAATTCATTTATAATTTGCCTCCTACCCGCCCAAGTTCCTGATTTCGCCTTTAAGTATCCGTATAATTCTTTAAGGTCTTTAAATGGATTAGGATGCTCAATTTTTATCCTTGATTGTTTTAATTTATTTACTCCCTCTGAAATTTTCTCCCACATTTTGCTATAATCTTTGAAGCTATCTCTATGCTTAATTTCATTTAAAGGATCATTATCTTCAATAGTGGCAACTGCCATACCTTAAATTCTTTCTATAGCGGTTAAAATTTCTTTCAGGTCTTCCTTGTTTAAACTTTCCATTTCGTAATTACTATAAAATTTATCTCATTTTTTTCAAGTTTATTCCATTCTTCTAAAATCAGCCTGCGGGCGCGGTACTCGCCGAATTGGCGAATTTCTTTCTCCTCAAAGATCCTTAAGGGTTCACAATGGAAATAAAAGCTATTTTATTGATGATCTTTCAAAAACTTCTGAATATTTATAATGCTATTCTTTAAAAATGTTATTTTATATCCTAAATAGCTCCGTCTAATATTCTTGGTTTATACCTTTTTTCGGTAATACTTGTCGAATTCATTAAGGATAGATGGATTGAAAAATTTTTTATTAGGACTCTTCGGATTCGCAGGATCTAGCCGGCGAATGTGTACATATCTATCATCTTCATAAAATGCTTTTCTGTATTGGTGATATTTTTGGTTTATTGAAAAATTTTCATATCGCTGCTGGCATTTTTCGGTTAAAGTTTTGTAATCCCATTGGTACTTTTCCCGAATATCTTCTTCGGTCAATCGCACAGCAGGGGCATTAGGATCTTTAGTAACTCGAATCGGCATCGCACTTTTTTCTTTAGACCTTACAAACTTAACCTCCATATTAATTGTTACGGCATAAGGCGAATCATATTCTCCAACTTGTTTTTCATGTTGTGACAAATATTTAAGAAATCGCTGTTCTGCTTTATTTAAAATAATTGTTTCTTGTTGAGATGAAGGGGCTACAAAAGAAAGTGGCATAATATAGAAATTAAACTTAGATAGGTCCTCTCCAAACCAATCTTTTGTTGCAACATGAAAATTTTTAACCGCTGCAATAGCAATTTCTTGAAGCTTTTCATCAAAATCTGGATTCGAATGATAAAAATGTATTGCTGAATCTCTTAATTCTTCAAGTATTTCGAGATTTCTTCTCACATTTTCGTCAAGCTCTTTTATCTCAAGGAGCTTATTAGCAAGATGTCCAATACTATGCGTAATAGGGTTTCCAGCCCTCGTTTTTTTAATCCGCTTTTTCTTTTCCCCTTTGCCTTGCCTTACACATAAACTTGAAAGGCGGTTTTTATTTTTATTGAGCCACTTTGCTTTTAGCAATAGTTCCCAGGCATTAGTTGCTAATATAGTAAAAGATTCACCCCTATAAGGAAAGTCAGGCTTGTTGTAGACCTCAATTGCTGAAACCATTGCAGCAATAGCGCGATCTAAAAGTTCTTTGCTTCTTGCTTTCATGATGCCAATTTTAGGTTCAATTCTAATAATCTTCTTAAGAGCTCGCGACGGGATTCGGGAGAGATGGTAAAGCGAATCTGGCCGCGGTCATTAATATAAAAGTTATGTTTAAGGTCAATATCTTCCCAGCCGTAGCAAGAAAGAATTGATCTATCCATCTCAACATGAAGTTCTCGGAGACGGACGATATCTTCATCCATACATTCTTTCGTATGAAATAGATTATATGTCCTTGTGAGACCCATATTTCTTGATATCATAATTTGATGGCGATGCTCATGATATTTCCCACCGATTTCCGAAGCACGGGCAAATACAGATATCTGCAATAATTCTTCGAGACTATTAGTCTCATATTCTACAGGCGGAAAAGTGAAAGTATCGAAACAATCGGTAGGAGTGTAGCGAATATCTGTACGCAAACTTGAAGCTTGCTTCCGCAACCATACCTCATGTATATTTGACTGAAGGAGGGCAAAGTGATATTCGTCATCAAAAGCGAAAACAACAGTTGCATCACCATATATATAAGCTCTAGGTATAAATACAAGTGCATGAAGTTCACTTACCCGGCTTCGTAATAGTATACGTTGAAGATGACCAATTTCACGGTAGAGTTGAGTTGCAGGTGAAGCAAATTGCCACCAAAATTTTTTTCGTTTAGCCTGGATTGGAATGGAATCCCGCAATTTATCTCTTTCGGGTTTAACTTTCTCTTCAACAATTTTAAATAAATCAGGATATTCTTGTGACTTATTCAAATCCCAATCATGGAAACAAATTACCCAGCGGCTGGGTTTTTGTTCTGGATGACTGTTAAGATCTTCACCATTAAGATAAGGAAAGAGACAGTCAGCATTACGAGGATTTTTTAAGATAAGGTCTTCCGCACTCTCAGGATTTAATAAAAAACCTAAACCCAATACATACGAACCAATGAACGCTTTTCCCTCATTTTGAAATAGACGTTTTAGTTCAATCTCCGCATCACTATCGAGTCGTGAGGATATAAAATCAACAGGTTTCTCATCAAGTATAGGAGCTTTTCGGAGAGGTGATGCTGAACCGTTAGATTTATGAATAGCAATGAGATTGACTTCGACATTGGCTGCCCCTGGCCATTTGACAAATCTTTTAGCGAAGGTAATTGTGCCTCCTTGCTTAAGAATCACTGCAAGACCGCTTTCCCTTGTATCGCCCTGGCCGATGGTATTGGTTGCAACCATCCCCATGCGACCTCCAGGTTTTAGGATATTAAAAACTCGCCGATAGAAGGCAGAACATAAATCAGCAGTCCCACCATATGGTTCAAAAGCTATCTCGAGCCATCGCCTATAATGATTACCTAAACTTCCGCTTATTCTTAAGCCTCCCATAAAAGGTGGATTTCCTATGACCACATCGAATCCACCCTCTGCAAAAACCTCAGGAAAGGCAAGAGGCCAGTGGAAGAAACATCGTTCGGTGCTTGTCTGTAAAATAAAACCAGAAAGACGCGGATCTGGAATATTTCCTCGTGAAAGAATAAAATGAAGTGCTTCGGTAGTAATGGGATTTATTGAATCGTTTGGATATTTCTGGAAGAATGCGGCTGTCCATGTATCGCAGGCAAGTTGAAGTTGCTGAAAGTCCTTTTCTTTCTCAACTCTATGGTAGCCATCACTTTTCTTTCGCACTTCTTCAAGAGTATTTTCCGGTAAATCTTCGAATGAACGAAGCGATCCAGCAAATCGCCGTAGAGTATCAGTGTATGAACCATGAAAAAGGGGCATCCTTCTTTCAGAATTATTTCGTCGTTTGGCCTCTTTTGCGATATTACGATCATCAGTTCCCAATGGTTTGAAAGCTTCATCTGGAATACCATTCCTTAAAATCTCAAGGTCACTTACGCCTACCAAAGAATCGCCACACCGAATATGGTGATCGAGGAAGGTAAGGGGTTTGCCTTCGGAATGTGCCTCAAGCCAGAGAGCTACACGGCAGAGTTCGACTGCGAGAGGGTTTTTATCAACACCATAGATACAGTGAGAAACCACATCCCTTATGGCTTCGCGAACTATTTCAGGAGCTGGTTCATCTTCACCTGTTCGAATTCGGGCAAGCTCTTTTCCGAGTTTTCGAGCAGCAGCTAATAAAAAATGTCCGGAACCAGAAGCAGGATCACATACTCGGATGGAAAGAATCGATCTTTCTTTTTCAGCCCGAGTTCTGGCAAGTCTGAGACGCTCTTCTATAACAGGTTCGAGAGCCGAACGAATGAGGTCCGCTACGAGTTCGGGTGCTGTGTAGTAAGAACCTGTAGACCGCCTTTCGGAACCTGGAATTAGATCAAAATGGGGTGGATTTGTAGAATTATCGATATGCGGTTGATATTCAAGGAGGCTTTCATAAACCGAGCCTAGTTCCTCGACATCGAGGGCTTCGTAATTGACCCGGCATGGAGGACTGTGGAGACTTTCTTGATACCAGGCGAGATGCCAGAAGGCATCGAGGAGATCGCGATTGGTAATTTGATAATAATCAAGAGAAACTGCTGAAAAGAGATCACCATTTAGAGGAGCAGCTTTCAATATATTAGCAAGCTTCTCATCAGAAAGAACCTTCCATAAAACCCGTAAGCTATGCCAAAGATCATCATCTTCGGTATAAGCAGAGCGACTATCAATAAGTTTTCTTAATCGGCCGATACCGTAATGCTCGATATAAATTGGGTCAGGACTAATTAATCCTCTATCCTCAGAAACCAAAAGAAAGAGAAAACGATATACAATTCGGAGGAGATCTCGGTAAAGGCTTTTTGGATCTATTCGATCAGGTTTATTGTAATCCGGTAATATTCGATGCCTCAATCCTTCATTTGCCGGGTGCTTAAGAAACCCGTTAGCAAGATGCTTAATACACTCTTCAACACCATCTCTCAACCTATCTCTAACCCTTCCACCTTGCTCAATGGAATGCTGATAATACTTTTCGAGGAGGCAGTCTTTAGCATCGTCTTCAGTCTTTGGCAAACGTGTTCTATGCAGAAGGCGGAAAAGAACAGAAAATTCAGGGAAATTTTCTTCTTCTATAATTGCCGAAAGATCAAACTCAATGTAGGCCTGACGACGGATATAGGTGCTGTTACGAATAACTCGAAGGATGAACCCATTAGTCACTATCCCCCACAGGATCTCCGTTCGATTGAGATACTCCTGAACAAGAGAATGTGGAGCCAGACGAGGTCGCCCCGTTTGAGCGATACGACCCAGTTCTTGCCGTGCGCCAACGATGTGAATCGGTGGCGAATTTAATGGTTCACCCGCCCTGTGGGAAATAGCAAAGGTTAATCTATCGATTTCGTATGCACGTGAATTATAATGAAGCTCATATCCAAGTAAACTAAGAAAAGGAATAACCCAAGAATCTCGTGTAAGGGATGTGGCAGTGTCGGAATCAGGCAGGCGATTCAATCGATCTTTAAAGATCCCCCAGAGCTTTTTGGCATATTCCCTGAGGATTTTAGCAATTTCATCTGTAAGGGTTCTTCCTTTGGGAAGTCCAAAATCAATTGGTCTCTGACCAGGTAATTCACCGGCAATAATTTGATCAAGAATATCTGGCCCAAGTAGGCCACCTTCGATCCGGATATCTGAAAATGTTCTCATACTTGTATTAATGGTTGAAGCACCAGTATTCCTAAAAGATCAGGGGATAATTGAGGTTTAACTGTCAACTCCCTTACACGAAGGGAGACTGCCCTGCGAATGCGTTTATGGCTCTCCTCCAAACTTTTCGCCCTATTTTGCAATTTTAAGTTAATATCTTTTTCAAGATGCGGCCATATATCAAGTGCGTCTTTAATAAGCTCTTTTTTCTCAGCCATAGGCAGATTGGCATCGGCTTTTGCCTCAGCAAGAAGCTTTAAGGATTCTCTTTCTTCCAACCAGTGGACTTTTCCATTCATTGCATTTATATACCCTAAAACAAGCACTTCTTCCGACAGAAGTGGAGATTTTGTAGGAAATTCTATGAGATAACGAACCCTAAGAAGTAAAAGAGTGGTCAATCTATTTACCGAACTAGTTCTTATAGCCCCGCAGCGGGAAATTATTGCTCTGTCATGTTTTGTGAGTGCTTCTTCCATTAGAAATCTTGCCAAAGTCGCCACAAATCGATGATTTCTTCCTAAATACTCAGCACCTTCCGGTGTTGGAGAAGAAAAGCTAATAAGCCATCGGCCTGTTTTTATTGACGGAAGAGAAAAGCGAATCAGTTCGGGAACAGTTAGTAGTGCATGGGGGCTGATATTTACTTGAAAAATGTTGGGGGTCTTATCAGGTTTTATAGTGAGCCCCACTCGCTGAGATGCTGTTAGGACAAACTCTTTAACTGCTGAGGGATCTCCCAGCACAGAATCTGTTGCTTCGAGCTCTTTTTGAACCTCCTCAGGTTTTAATGCCCTTTGAGCAAAGCGGGTGCGATTGATCCGCTCACGCTCGGTATCTCTTTCCCACTTTTTATGAAATTCGGTTACTTGAGGTATTCTGAAATCAAAGCTTAACTGTCCTGAGGGTTCTCTTCTTCCGCGTAGAAATAAAGCATTAAGAACTGCCTCTGTAACGCTTTCACTTTCTTCGGGAACAGGAACATAGGTTCCAAGGCTTCGATGAATTTCGCGTGCCTTGTTAAGAAGGACATCAATAACCACCCCATCAACAGGATTATCACGACCGAAAAAGCGGATAGCTTTTACTATTTTTGATGTCTGGCCATAACGATCTACTCTCCCCTCTCTTTGTTCCAATCGATTAGGATTCCAAGGGAGATCATAATGGATAACTGCGGTGAACTTATCCTGCAGATTTATTCCCTCGCTAAGGCAATCTGTGGCAACAAGAACTCTTGGATACTCTGAATCAATTTCCTCGATCTTCGTTTTTCTCTCATCATCTCCCATTCGGCCAGTTATAACAACAACCTGAACCTCTTCAGGTAATTCTTTACTTATCGCTTCTGCAACATACTCAGCTGTGGCAATATAGCGACACCATAGAATTGGATTAAATTTTTCCCTGAGGAGATTTTTGACAATCTCTATGGAGCGCTTGAGTTTTGTATCCTCATGTGTTGTGTTAAGTTGGTCAGCCAGACGTCTTAATTCCCGGAGCCGGTGCCGATCGATATCGGAAAGTGTTGCCTTTATCTTTTCGACGGGTGTTGCAGGTGGCTCATCATCGGTACGATCCTCGGATGATTCAAAGACAGAACCTCGGAAATCCTCTTCAACATCCTCTGGAGCAATCCTTTCTTCTTTTAAACTAAGCGTTGTTAAAGCTGCTGATGGGCTTGACATGATACATCGAAGAAGTGCTAGCGCTCCCCAATAACGAATCCGACGTTTCTGTTCTTCAAGTTTTTCTCCGGAACGAACAATTTCGGAGCAGAATTCATATGTCCTGTCAAATAGCTTTCTATAGGATTCCGAAAGAGCATAAGTTTCATCTGACGTTTCACGAAGCGGAAAACAATACTCTCCCTCCCAATCATGCTCTATATCTTTTCTTGTTCGCTGGACAAAATGCCTGGCTAAGGATATTCTCTGTTCTTCATTGAGATCAGAAATAATCCATTCTTTAAATTCAGGGTTAATTAAACCGAGAAGAGATCTAAAAGCCTCTTCAATACCACTGTGTGGTGTGGCAGTAAGAAGGATAAGATGGCGGTTCTCATTAGATGCAAGTTCTTTAAGTAAGGCATGACGTTCTTGCTGGGTTCTCGTATGGACTTCGGCTGCACCATGAACCTCATCAACAATTACCATCTCTGGACAAAATTGTAAGAATTGGTGCCGGTTATGCTCTGTTTTTGCAAAATCTATACTTACAACTTGGATGGGATAATGTTCATAAATGCTTCTCCCTTTAGGGATATAACGTTCCAACCGACTAATGGTTCCCGAACGGATTACTACTGAATCCATATTAAATTTTTCAATAAGTTCCTTTTGCCATTGATCACACAAATAGGGGGGACAAAGGATACAAAAGCGACGAATTTCGCCTCGGTCAAACATTTCACGGGCGATGAGTAGAGCTTCTATCGTTTTTCCAACACCTACATCATCAGCAATAAAAAGCCTCACAGGATCCAGACGCAAGGCCATTAATAGAGGCACAAATTGATATACACGAGGTCGAACAGAGATACGGCCTAGTGAACGAAACGGAGTTGCTCCCTCACGCAGAGTTAAACGCGCTGCTTGCCAGAGTAAATAAGCACTTGCCCTATCCGAAACATCATCCAAATTTGGAGGAGGGAATGTAGATGGGCGTATTCTTTCTTCGGGAAAATCGTACCCAATTATCTCAGATAGTTTTTTATTAATAACAACAATTTCGTCTGTGAAGCCTGCTAAAGGGCGGAGAATATAAAGGTCAGCGCTCCCAGATGGCATAAGGACCCATTCTCGATTTCGGCAGCGGACGATGGAGCCAACAGAAAAGCTTTGCATCAATTCATCCTTATTCAAACCGATTCAATAGCGATATATTCAGCAAAAGAAGTCGATTCAGTGATAGGATGTCCGTCTTCACGC
>JAWBOR010000072.1:0-8914 GCA_038826015.1 Bathyarchaeia archaeon | reverse complement strand
GGGCAATGCCTCATCCAACTGCTGATTACTCCGCTCAGATCGTTAAGTAAGGTTTTCAAATGATTCTTATCAATTTTTCGAAAAACGCCACATATCTTCACGCTTTTCATTTTGAGTTTACGGAAACGATTCAAAATGTAAAAATAACGTTTTAAATGCATAAACATCAAATGACGGAAGATGTCTATTTTTGACTCAATAAAAGAATAGCTTGCGCTAGATCGCCATTCGTCTGTTCTAAAGCCGCTTTCGCTTGTTCTAAACTTACATTTGCCTGCATTGCAACTAATTGCACATCTTCCTCTGGAATGCTCAGTTTCTTTTCAAATGTTTTCTCAGTTATTTTTCCGCCTGCAACCTGGAATATTTTTTGACCTTGAACTTCTAGAACCGTAACCTCAGGGTTTTCAATAACTATTTCTTTATCTTTTGTTCTAATAATGGTTTCTTGAACATCCAGGGGGACCATGTTTAGACCCATGCGTTGCATCATTCTACGAGCTTCTCTAGGATTTATTCTTCGCAATTCTCAATCCCATTATTTATTTACATTTTCTCCCTTTTAATCTTCTCTGCATTACCCTTTCTAACCTTAACTGCAACGCCTCTTTGGAAGCTTTTCATTTCTCTTCCAGAAAGCAAGGCTCTTCCCACGGCTATCACATCATTCTTCAAGTTCAAGACAACAACTTCTTCTCCTGGACGTATGTCTTCGTCAGCATCACTCACATGCTTCGCAAAAACATCTTTTCCTTTCTCAACAAACGAAGATGCTTCGTCTTGAACTAAAACCCACAATTTTTTGGGTTGAATTGCATCAATGAATCTTTTCGCCCCTTCAATTGACAATGTAAAAAGCCCAGTTGAAGGCTTCAATGTTGCCAGAAGCTTTCCTTCAAAGTAAATATGTCTCATCTTTCCTGTCTTCTTAGAGAAAGTAATGGCAACATTAGCCGGGAAAAGTTTTTCGCCAGCACCTCTGCCGAACTGGTAATCAGCCACCTTCCGTATTTTCTGCAAAGCATCAGAAACCCCGCCAGACATCTTCAACAGAACTCGCTATTATTCAATTTTATTTAATGGCTATTCTGAAATATATTATTAAATTTACCCAAAAACTTTTAGAAACTTTTTAACATTATGTTTAAGTTCAGCATGGCGTTATTATTATTTGGTGTGTTGTATTGCAATGTGAAGTCTGTGGGTACCAAATTGCTGGAAAACCCCAAAGAGTAATAATCGAAGGAGCTAAAATGATCACTTGCGAAAAATGCGCGAAGTTGGGTTCAACCCATTGGGAACCTGAACGCGCAAGCACAAAAAAAGAAACTAAACTCGTTGCAAGAAATACACTGTTGAGAAGGAAAACTTTTCTTAACCCTCCTGAAAATTTGGAAATTGTAGAAGGGTTCGGTTCAAGTTTAAGACAAGCCAGGGAAAAGTTAGGTCTAAGCTACGAGGATCTTGGAAGAAAAATCAGCGAGAAAGTCTCAGTTATTAAAAAGATTGAAAGTGAAAAAATTGTGCCAGATCAGAAACTTGCGGCTAAATTGGAAAATATACTTAGAGTTAAGCTGTTTGTTCCAGCCGTAGAAACTGAAGCGATGCTTAAAGTTCCACCACCTACCGCCGGTGTCACTGTTGGAGAGATAATTCATTTGAAAAATGGAAAGAGGGAGGCATCAAAAGAACGAAGGCGCTCGTAATTCATCGGAGAGAACCATTTGAAAAGTCAAGTCTGGAAGAATTAAAAAAGTTAGCTGAAGCCGCTGGATACGAAGTTGTTAGTTCGGTTGAACAAGTTAAGCATTTCAGTCCACGTTATCATATTGGTAGCGGCAAAGCGAAAGAGCTTGCGGAGATTGTTTCCAAACTTGGAATTGATAAAATAATCTTCGGTAACGAACTGAAAGTTGTCCAAGCTTATAACCTTGCCAAACTGACTGGCGTTGAAGTGGTTGACCGTTTTCAGCTTATCCTGGAAATTTTTCTTCGAAGAGCTTCAACTAGAGAAGCTAAGCTCCAAATCGATTTAGCTAGGTTACGGTATGAACTCGCCAATGCAAAGGAAAAAGTAAGATTGGCGAGAATCGGTGAGCAGCCAGGTTTCCAAGGTTTAGGCAAATACGAAGTTGATGTTTACTATGAAACTGTAAGGCGCCAAGTCAATAACATTCAAAGAAAACTAAAAGACATAAGAAAGACCCGTGAACTGCGTCGACAATGGAGACGCGAGTTGGGGTTCCCTCTAGTTTCTCTGGCAGGTTACACTAATTCGGGGAAAAGCACATTGTTTAATAGTCTTGCTAATGAGAATGTTCCCGTAGACGCTGGTCTATTTACAACACTTTCCACCACGACTAGGATGATTAACCTATTCGGCGAGAAAATTCTTTTAACAGACACCGTTGGGTTTATTGATAGATTACCTCTGACACTTGTAGAAGCCTTTCGTTCAACGTTGGAGGAAACTATTTTTTCAGATTTGATTCTTTTAGTCGTTGATGTAAGCGAACCGCCAGAAGAGGTTGAAAGAAAAATACTTTGTTGCCTTGAAACGATCCGAGAAATAGGGGCTTCAGGGATACCTATTATAGCAGCGCTCAATAAAATTGATCTACTTTCAAAAGAAGAACTTCAGCAAAGAATGGAAAGCCTGGAAAATTTCACGTTAAACTTTGAACCGATCTCAGCTTTACATAAAACCAATCTAGATTTCCTCAAAAGGAAAATTGCAAACAATCTTCAAATACAAATTCAGTCATCGTTCACGATTCCAATGAACTCAGAGTCATGGGCTTTTCTTTCTTGGGTTTTCGAACATTCAGATGTACTCAAAGTCGCCTATGAGGAAGAGAACATCAATGTTTCCTTGAGAGCTCTACCGTATTTTGTGGATATAATTAAAAATCGCGTTGAAAGACTTGGCGGCGTCTTTGCGCATGGATAAATGGAATATTAGTGTACTCAGGTTGAACCATAGAATTAACCGAGACAAAAGAGTTACTACACATCTATTTTTGACTGCTAGAGCTTTCGGAGTCGATGAAGCATTCTACAGCGGTCAAAAAGATGAGAAAATTGAGGAAAACATTAAAAAAGTTAACGAATCTTGGGGCGAATCTTTCGAGCCACAATACACAAAAAATTATAAAGAAACAATAAAACAATGGAAAGAAAGCGGTGGGGAAATAGTACATCTCACAATGTATGGTTTGCCAATCCAAGACGTCATCCATAAAATAAGAGAGTCACCAAAAAATAAACTAATAGTGGTTGGCGGAGCTAAGGTGCCAAGAGCAATCTATGAATTGGCAGACTGGAATGTTTCAGTTACATCTCAACCTCATTCAGAGATAAGCTCTTTAAGCGTATTTTTGCATGAATTATATGAGGGACGAGAACTTTTCAGAACTTTTGAAAAGGCTAAGATAAAGATTATACCGCAAGATAAAGGTAAAAAAGTTGTAAGGTTAAAGCTCTGAAAAACCTTATTTTTTGCGCTTTGTAACGATTAATTTAAGTTTTCTTAGCTCATAATATATAACTAAAAACACGGTGAAACAATTGGCCTTTGTGAACCGCGATACTTTAATGAAAGTGGCCAAGATTATAGGCGGTGATGATGCAGTTAAAATAGTTGAAATTCTTAGTCAAGTAGACGAAATCACGGATGAAGAGATAGTGTCAAAAACCGACCTTAAACTGAACACAGTTCGTAAGATCTTATATAGATTCTATGACCATTCCATTGTTGCCTTGAGAAGGACACGGGATAAAGACACAGGATGGTTCATCTTTCATTGGAGACTCCAACCAGACCAGCTTAACGGCTTCATAACAAATCAGAAAAGACATATTTTAGAAAAACTGGAAACACGGTTAGAGTATGAAAAAAAACATGACTTTTATTATTGTTACACAGCGGGGTGTAGACGTCTTCCTTTTGAAGAAGCGGCGGAAAATGTTTTTCGATGCCCAACGTGCAATAAATCTCTCGTACACTTCGATAACAAGATGATTATCGGATTCCTTTCTAGGAAGATTGAACAATTGAGGAAAGAGTTAAATGAATAAAGACTTGCCCTCACCCAAAGAAGCAATAAAGATTCTACGTGAAACTGGTTGCTCTTCCGAAGTGATAAAACATTGTAAAGCCGTGGCAAAATTGGCAGTTTGTATAGCCAAGAAATGCATAAAAAACGGGGTCGACATCAACATTCAGTTAGTTCATGTTGGAGCGCTTTTGCATGATATAGGTCGATCTAAAACTCATAGCGTTCACCACGGAGTTGTCGGCGCAGAAATCGCTCAGTCATTTGATCTGCCTCCTCCAATAATTTCAATAATTGAGCGACATATCGGAGGTGGAATAACCAATGAAGAAGCTTCTAAATTGGGTTGGCCAAGTAAAAGTTATATGCCGGAAACATTCGAGGAAAAAATTATAACCTATGCCGATAAGTTGATAGAAGGAACCAAAATTGTGCCTATCGAAGAAGCTGTTAAGCAGCTTAAGGATGAATTAGGCCCCGATCACTCTGCTATCAAACGGGTGGCAGACCTTCATAGAGAGATATCAAGCCTTTGCCAAGAAAAAATTTAATTTCTTGATTTGAAAATTGAACAGTTGTTTTTCGTAAAGGTTTAATACTCTAATGTTTTATGTCTTATACATTGCGTTGCAAAGGAGGAAGAAACGAGTGACTGCTGTAGATATCAGGTCTCGAATATTAGTCAAGGATGTGATGAGCAGCCCAGCCATAACGGTCGAAGAAGAAGATACCGCCGATAAAGCTGCTAGACTAATGGAAAAACACAACATCGGCTGCGTTATTGTTAGCACTCGTGACGGTAAACCTATAGGCATCATCACTGAAAAAGATTTAGTCGACAGGCTTGTTGCTAAAGATATTCAGCCAAGTAAGATGATGGTTAAAGATATCATGAGCGCTCCACTGGTTACTATTGATGCAGATAAGACGATTACAGAGGCCGCTAGAAGAATGAGTCGTCTCAACGTTCGCAGATTAGGGGTTATGCACAAAGGCAATTTGGCAGGAATAATTACCAGCAAAGATATCCTTGCCGTGACGCCTGAGCTCATCGAAATAATTCAAGAAAGAGCTCGAATAAATGCAGCCGAGGAAATCGAGGAAACGCCTCCTTCAGCAGGATACTGTGAGAACTGTGGAAGCTGGTCTGAAAATCTGAAAGAAGTTGAAGGCAGTTTTCTCTGCGACGAATGTAGCATGGAACGAATGAGTGTTGAATATTAGTTAATATTTTTTGGCTTGTTTTACTCTATAATATTATT
Organism: Bathyarchaeia archaeon; assembly: GCA_038826015.1. Classification (GTDB taxonomy): domain Archaea; phylum Thermoproteota; class Bathyarchaeia; order Bathyarchaeales; family DTEX01; genus JAWBOR01. Next base: position 3,597 of record JAWBOR010000072.1, on the reverse strand, counting down.
TATCTAAAATACGATATTAATTTCTCGTAGGCGAAGAGATAATTGCCAGTTGATTTAGTCCTTAAAAACGCAAAGATATATTTTAGGGATGAAATCGTTGAAGCAGGTTTAGCGATCGAAGGCGATAAAATTATAAAGATAGCGAAGGAAACAAATCTTCCGTCAGCCGCCAAAGAAATAAACCTAAGAGGGCTTCTGGTTCTTCCCGGACTTATAGACGCTCATGTTCATTTTAGAAATCAAGAGCTGACATATAAAGAGGATTTTTTCTCGGGGAGTTCTGCGGCGGCTAATGGCGGGGTGACACTCGTTTTTGATATGCCAAATAATAAACCTGTGACAATGAGCGTTGATTCCTTGAAAGAACGAATGAACAGCGCAGCTAAGAAATCAATTGTTAACATAGCTTTTTACTCTGCATTTCCAGAAAAAATCGAGGACATTCCGAACATTGTTAGAGAAGGAGCTAAGGCTTTCAAATTTTTCATGTCGCAGAAGATTGGAGGGATAAACCCGAAAGATAAAGATTCTATAATGAAGTCGTTCATGGAAGTGGCTGAGCTAAATTTTTTGGTATCAATTCATGCAGAGGATGAGGATTTTCTTGAAAAAATGTTGATAAAAATGAAGCAAGAAAACAGAAATGATCCAGATGCTTATCTTAAAGTACATTCTCCAGAAGCTGAAGCTGAAGCGATAAAACGCGCCACAGAGATTGCAGAGGCAACTAAAGCTCATACCCACATTTGCCATGTTAGCACAAATAAAAGCATAAATATCATTTCTTCGGCCAAAAGAAAAGGCTTGAGGCTATCTTGTGAAGTTACGCCGCATCATTTGCTTTTGTCTTCTCGTCGCATCAAGAAATTAGGCGCGGTTGCGTTGACTAATCCTCCGTTAAGATCAGCTAGAGATATTCGTTCTTTATGGTCTGCTCTTCAAACAGGTCTAATTGACATTTTGGTTTCGGATCATGCTCCTCACGCTGTGGAAGATAAAAAGAAATCTTCTGTTTGGGATACTCCACCAGGAATACCTGGTATTGAAACGTTGCTACCGCTTATGCTTACGAAGGTTAATGAAGGCAGCCTATCAATTTCAACATTAGTCAGATTGGCTTCCAAGAGACCAGCGGAAATTTTCAAGATTGAGGACAGAGGTTACTTGGATGAAGGCTGTTACGCCGACATCGTGGTTGTGGACATGAAAAAAGAATGGAGAATCGATTCTTCAAAGTTTTATTCGAAAGCCAAATATTCTCCGTTTGATGGATGGCGCGTTAAAGGAAAACCTATGAAAACCTTTGTGAATGGACGTTTAATAATGGATGATGGAGAGATTGTGGCGAAACCTGGTGACGGTCGCATTATTATGTAGAGGCGATTTACGTTGAAGTTTCTAGCCGATGGGATGCTTGGGAAACTAACTCGTTGGCTTCGACTGCTCGGATGTGACATTGAATATTTCCATGATGCAGACGATGAAAAACTCCTGAAGATTTCAATAGAAGAAAACCGCGTCTTACTCACCCGAGACTACCAGCTCTATAGAAGAGCGTCTACACATGGAGTTGCGACCTTTTATGTCAACGGGCATACAGAAGCCGAAAGACTCGCAGAATTATCTGGACATTTCCATATCAAATTGGAGATAGATGTGCACAATTCACGATGCCCAAAATGTAACACGAAAATTGTTTCAGTTTCCAAAGAAGAAGTCATGGATAAGATTCCTGAATCAACCTCTAAGTTTTACAGCGATTTTTGGATGTGCCCGAATTGCAACCAAATTTATTGGCAGGGAAGCCACTGGAAAAAAATAAATAAGATGCTGTTTGAAGCTAAACAAATAATGGGTTCGTCAAAGAATCTTAAGCCACGCAGTTCTTCGTAGTTACTTATGAGCATGATTCGAACTATACTCGCTACGTCATGATTTAGAGCGCTAATACTATAGAATACAAGTTTTTGAGTGCTTCATAGAATCAAATAACGTTCAATCTAAAAAGTCGTCTTTAAACTAAATCTCTTAAGCGGTTCGTTCTATTTTTGAACAGCTTGAATATGCCAAGATGAAAATTAAATTTCAATTTTTAAATTATTTTCATAGTGTCTGAGCTGATGAACAGGGTTTCTCCGAGTTTGCGGGCTTTAAACGCTTTTTTTAAGTTGAGGATTCTCTCAAAAGTGTTCGGAGTTAAAAGAGGGCATACAATCACATCTTCGCAAGGCTTTGTGTTTGCAATCTCCTCTGCAACAGTTGAGTAGAGAATTTTCTTACCTCTTCCATATTTTCGCATCAATGCTTCGTATATCTTGTTGATGTGGGCACAAGAATAATAAAATCTGTCAACTGGGCAGATGTAATATTTGAAGTTTTGCACAATCTCGCTTTTTAACTTTTTTTTAAGCACATCTATAGCGAGTTTTTTTATCATCTTTTTTTCAGCGATTTTGTGGGCAGAATAATCTGAAATTTGCTTGTTTAGTAAGGAGGCGTTTCTATCGAAGAGAATGTCCTGCCTTGTTATTTTGTTACTGTTATAAGAGTATTCACCTATCCATATTCCGTCTCGTCCATCGTTGTTAACAGGTCGAATTAAGAAACCTCGAGACTTTTGCGGCGTCCTTTCAAGCAACCATTCAGCGTCATCAATAAGGTTATCGTATCCTCTAAAATTTTGAAAAATAGAGATGCCTAAATCCCTATCAAAAAGAATTATTGTATCATTTAATTTCAGATTCCTAGCAGACAATTTTATGCTCCTATCATTGATAAGACAAAGCTATTTTAAATCTTACGCGGAACATTTTAAGAAAGCCATCTTTCGCCGAATTCGCTTAGTTTTCCGTAAACCTTATATTTTATATATTGTTTTTAAGTTGCAACAAAAACGGGAGATTCATTTGTTTGTTACCAAAAAATCAATATTTTAGCATCAATATTATGTTAAAAAAATGCTCTAGCCAACAAACAGTAAACGATTACTATTCCACAAATATTGCAACGACTTGGGAGGAAATCTAGACGGTGGCCGTACAAGGAGAAAAGATGCAAGACAACATAGAAACATTAGGCTTTAAGAAAAAAATTTGGATCGGGCCACCTAAACTTACCCGTTTCGAAAAGGCAAGAGTAGTAGGAGCTCGGGCGCTTCAAATTTCTATGGGTGCTCCAGTGCTTATAGAGCCAACTAAAGCAATGTCCAGCCCAATTGACATTGCCTTAGAAGAACTGAAACAAGGAATACTTCCAATAACTATAAGAAGAACCTTACCGGACGGCGTAACCTATCAAGACATACCACTGAAATGGCTTTTGCAGGGGTAGTTATTGACATTATAGGGACACATTTTCGGATTACTTCCCTCTTTCTAAAGATTATTATGCCTTCAAACGTTGTAACGTATTCGAAGCCAGTTTCAATAAGTTTCTGTGCTTCTGTAGGTGATCTCTTATGGTTCAGAAACCTTGTTAGGTACGGAAGACAACCACGAAATAACCCACTCCATCGAAAGAAAACACAACGAAAAATTCTGGAATATCATCACCAAAAAATTCCCAGACTACCAGAATAAAGAAAAAGACCTGCTAACC
>JAWBOR010000071.1:0-9088 GCA_038826015.1 Bathyarchaeia archaeon | reverse complement strand
AATCAACACCAACTGCACCAAAATTCGACCGATGGGTTCCACCGACAAACCCGGGCTTCGTAGTTCCAGAATTAGGCACAATACTCGTGGCAATGGCTTCATTCGGAGCACTAGCACTCTTCGCAGCAGCTAAACGCAAGAAAACACTCTTCTGGAAGTAACTCTACACAAATCCGGGAATCCCCAAACCATCATTTCCAGTCAATTTTCTATTGTTCTTCAAAAAACTAGAAAAAGAACACCAATGTTCCATACTATTATTCCATACATGTTTTTAAATAACCACACCAATAAAACCTCTGGTGAAACCTTGAAAAAACTCGCCATCTATATACTACTTATCATAAGCCTGAGTCTATTAGCAACACCAGCAGTTTTCGCAGACTGCCAAATCGAATGCGGAGGCTGCGCCCACACAATAAAAGTAATCCCAGTCGACGCAACAGAAACTGGCGAACCGCTTGTAACAGGAACCCCTGCAAACTTAATGATATTCCACACGGGAAAAGGACCAATTAAAAACGTTTGGCTGCTAATCGTACTAAACAAACCAACATACGACAACCTAGACGAAATAACAATAGACGGAGAAACATTCATGACAAAAGCAGACTTTACCCTAGTCACCACCAAAGACATCCCACCACTCCTACCAAACTCTGCAACAGGATATCCAGGTACAACTTGTCAATACAACGTATTCGCAATTAAGGACAAAATGGATGAAAAAGGCAACCACCTATACTACGGAGTTAAATTCTTCCTGAACAAGATAACAACAATGCCGACACACTTCACGCTAGCAGTTAAACTCACCGCACCTGCAGACTTGAAAGCGCTCATTCTCGCACTGGGCAGATACGACAGCAACCTTAACATCGACTGCATAAGACCACAACCATTCAACAGATGCTCAAGCTTTAGCAAGAGCACATTCGTAGTTCCAGAAATCGGCACAATAGTATTATCAGCTGCACCATTCGCTGCTCTTGGCGCTTTCGGAATCAGCATGGTAAAACGCAGGAAAAAGTAGGCTATATCCCTAATCAACATTTTCTCCTTTCTAGCATTTATATACCTACAATACGCATTGAATCTTTTTTGAGGCAAAAAACGGTTGAGCAAAAAATCTTCAAAAGACCAACTCTCTCAACTCATACTCCAGCTCGTAGAACAAAACAAACCTGCAAACGTTGAACAACTAGTAACTTTAGTAAAAGAAAAAACAGGTGCCTCCAAGAAAAAAATAATCGACCAGATTCTTCGACTTCAGAGCGAAGGAAAAATCACTTTTCATAAGACAACCCCTCCCCTAATACCGAAATTTAGCGTTTACCTACGCACCGAACATGCTTATTGGTTCTGGGCGACTATCATAACCGCGACTGTCACAACAGTAGTTGTCTTCACCATCGCAGAAGATGCTTACCCAATGGTTTACATGAGATACTTACTGGGCATAATTTTCGTTCTCTGGCTACCCGGATACACTTTTATAAAAGCACTATTCCCTTCAGAACCAAACGCAAAAACATCATCAAAAAGCCTTGACACAATAGAACGCATCGCTCTAAGCATCGGAATGAGTCTCGCTCTAGTGCCAATAGTAGGCTTGCTTCTCAACTACACTCCATGGGGCATACGCTTAACCCCAATAGTTCTAAGCCTACTCGCACTAACCGCCGTCTTTGCCACAGCCGCGATAATACGAGAATACCAACAACAACTGAAGAGAGAAAATTAAATGACAAGCGACTTGGCAAAAGTTGCAGAGGAATCAGCGAAAGGCGGCTTCTTCCTAATCGTCGGCTCTTTCTTCGCCACTATTATTTCAGCCGTTGCATCAATAATCGTTACTCGATTGTTGGGTCAAGAACTCTATGGCCAATACGTGCTTTCCCTCGTTGTCCCACAGATGTTATTCTTATTTACTGATTTCGGCATCAGCCAAGGCATAGTCAAATTCGCCGCAAGCCTCAGAGTAAAAGGCGAAACCGCACAAATGGCGAAAATAATCCAGTACGGCCTGCTAATCAGAACCATAATAGGCTGCGCCATCTTTCTCGTAAACTTTGCTCTTGCCGACCATTTCGCCACAATTTTCCACAACCGACCCGAAATTGGCGTTTATATTAGAATAGCATCATTTTCCATACTATTCCAAGTGGTGTACACCACTGTTGCATCAGCCTACGTAGGCCTAGACAAAACAGAATACAGCGCCTTCACGACTAACATCCAAGCAATTTCAAAAGCAGCAATCGCTATCGCCCTTGTGCTAGCAGGCTTCAGCATCTTCGGTGCAGTCGTAAGCTACGTGGCGGGATACTTAATCGGTGGCAGTATAGGATTAGCCCTACTGCTAAATATTATGAGAAAACACTCGTCAAAAGATGACATTAGCATAGGTTTTGCAGAAAGTCTCAAAACACTCGTAAGATATGGAATGCCACTTTACATTGCCACGCTTTTAGTAGGGTTTATTCCTCCATATCAAAATTTCGTATTAGGCATTTTCACCACAGACGCGGCTATAGGAAACTACAAAGCAGCCGTCAACTTTATCACATTAATTACGATCGTTTCGATTCCTATTATCACAACGCTGTTGCCGGCTTTTTCCAAACTAGAGAAAACTACGAACGAGAAAGTGCGAACCTTCTTCCTGTTTGCAAACAAATACACCACAATGCTAATAGTTCCTATTGTAACAATAATTTTAGCGTTCTCGAACGAAATAGTCCAAATAATCTACGGACCAGACTTCCAAACAGCCGGTCTTTTTCTTGCAATCTACTGTCTGCTCTATTTTCTAACAGGTTTAGGATATTTAGTGTTGGCAAGCATGTTTAACGGTCTAGGCGAAACTGGAACCACGTTAAAAATCAACTTGATTATCTTCATAATACTTATTTTTTTGTCTCCGATGTTAGCGTATTTTTGTGGTGTAGTAGGCGTAATCATAGCCCTTATTACGTCAAATTTAATTGGCACACTTTTCGGCGTATACATCGCTAAAGAAAAATACCAAGTTAAATTTGCGACCAAATCCATCATAAAGATTTATATTATTGCAGCGATTTCGGCACTTCCAGCACTGTTAGTACTTTACCTCTCTCAGTTACATGAACTTGCCACAGTAATTCTTGGCGGATTACTATACCTCGTCATTTACCTCACCCTAATACCCTTGACGGGAATAATTGATCAGAATGAATTGCAAACTGTAACACGAGTGGCTCAAAAGATAAAACCTTTCGCACCCATCTTCAAACCAATATTGAAATACGAACAGTGGATTTTGAACACGCGACAAAAGAAAGGTATGAGGCATTAGGCATAATCTCAGCCATACTCATAGCCTTACTTTCTACGCTCACACCAAAAACCCCGCGACTTTTGAGCTTCTGTAGTGCACAGATAATTTACCTCTTCCCAAATTTATTCAAATCAAAGCATTGCTTATAGCATCAACTGCGAATCTGCACACCTCTAAAAAAACATGCCGCAGTTCTGATGCCTAGCGAAAGCAAGAAAAAGAGGTTTCTTTCTTGAAACTTAAATATCCAATAAAACAATTGATGTCTGAAGGATCTGCATAAAATGCCAAAAAAGATGCTCGTTACTGGAGGAGCAGGATTTATCGGCAGTCATTTAACAGAAAGATTGCTGAAAGAGAAGTACGACGTCACGGTTGTCGACAATTTTTCAAGCGGCAAACAAGAAAACCTACATCATCTGCTCAAGAATCCTAGACTCAAAATCGTTAAGGACGATTTGAAGAAACCAATTAGACTACAAAAAGCATTACGTGACTGTGGGATCGTCTTCCACTTTGCCGCTAATCCTGAGGTAAGAGTAGGCGAAACAGAACCGAAAATTCACTTTGAGGAAAACCTTCTTGCAACCTTTAACCTACTAGAAACTATGCGAAAAGAGAGAACCGGGAAAATCATAATCTTCGCTTCAACATCAACCGTCTACGGCGAACCAAAAATAATGCCCACCCCAGAAGATTATGGTCCACTAATTCCTATATCGACGTATGGTGCGTCAAAACTCGGCTGCGAGGCACTCATCACGAGTTTTGCATATACGTTCGGTTTAAGAGCACTAATATTACGCCTAGCCAACATCGTAGGCCCTAATTCAACACACGGCGTAATTATTGACTTTATAACCAAAATAAGAAAAAACCCAAAAACTCTAGAAATCCTAGGCGACGGTACACAAACAAAATCGTACTTATACATAACAGACTGCATCGACGCTGTTATCCATGCCACCCAAAAATTCCTTAGAACCAAAAACAAAGTGGAAATCTACAATATTGGCTCAAAAAACCAAATCACGGTAAAAGATATAGCCAAAATTGTCGCAAAAGAAATGAGAGTACCTAACATTAAACTTAGTTATACAGGCGGAATCGATGGTGGTAGAGGCTGGAAGGGCGATGTCAAAATCATGAATCTTTCCATAGAAAAACTGCGCAGAATTGGGTGGACACCAAAATACAATAGCGCAGAAGCAGTTAGACTTGCAGCAAAATCTCTGATTAGCACTGTTGCTCTCTTTAATAATACCCATTGATAAACACAAAAATCAAAAACTAAGAAAGACTTTTTTGGTAACCTGCATATATCGACAAACGCTCAAGCATCTATTTATCGTTCCTAAAGATCGCGGCTACCTATTCGATAAAAGGGATAGTTATTGGCCAGATGTTTGTAGCCAACTTGACATAAATATCATGCTGTCCGTAATGTTAACCACTCCATCGTTATTGAAGTCGCAACGATAATTATAATATGGCGATCCAGCTCGAGAAAGCCAAGCGCGCGCGAAAATGTTAACATCAGAAATATTAACTATGCCGTCACCGTTAAAATCTGAGCTTTTTTCGAGTCCTACTCCAATAATAACATTGAATCTGAAACTACTAACTCCTTTAATTGAAGGAGAAACAACCAATCTCAAAACTATCTTCACGATTGTTCCTGGATTGATTTGCGCCCATTTATAATCCCAACAGAGAAAGATATTTGACGAGGCAAATGATGGATCCCAATCCGTTGTAATCATCGAAATGACCAAAGGCTCAGTTCCAAGGTTCTTCACATAAATAGCCACATAAGTTTCAGAACCTTGCATAACGTTTCCCCAATTGATACTCTCCACGTTTCTCGTAGCCGCTGAATCCCAGTACACCCCTATGTTTGAAGATGTAACAATCGCCGACGCGTTCGGAACAGGAGAAAAATCATGCCATGCCAAAAAACCCAAGAACAATAATGAGGCAATTAAGGCAACAATAAGTATCCTAGCTTCGAGCGAAACAGTTCCGTCTCCTTTCCTTTTCAGCATTCTCTTATCAACTTTTAATCTTTTCATTCCTTAGAGATAAATCTTCTTGAAAAACCGCTCCCCAGCCAGAACAACACTTATCAACCTACCATATGACATGCCAGATTCTCTTCATCCAATTAGTATGCCTGCCTGAATCCTACCATAACCATACTATGTTATGGATAGCCTATCTGTAAATATACTTGTTCGTTTTATCTACTCGGTAAAAGGAAGAAATCTCAATGCTCGCTGTTGGTCATTTGGCTTTTGGGTATTTACTCGCCAAAATCTGTCAGAAGGCACTTAAAACAGACTTAAATCTGCCTTTGGTCTTTCTTCTTTCCGTATTGCCTGACATTGACCTGCTTATCCCAGCGTTTTCTCACCGTAGCATGACCCACTCAATAATACTCCTAACCATTTTGTTCGCGCCAGTTTTATTGATATACCGAAAAAAAGGCATACCTTACTTTGCGGCGATGGCACAACACGTGCTGCTAGGCGATTATCTTGTAGGTGGCGGTGTGCAAATATTTTGGCCAATAAACAGAGGCTTCTATGGGTATGATCTATCTCTTGTTAGCCTGGTAAACATACTTCTCGAATTCATAGGTTTTGTTATTGCAGTTGTTGTGATGTTTTTTTCCAGAGATTTGCACGTATTGCTGTTTAAACCTAAAAAAGAGAATTTTATTTTGTTGTTACCTTGTGGAGCAATTTTTGCTTCTATGCTTCTCTTTTGGAGCAGCTCCCTTCCTGTCGCGCTTATTGTTTCTCATTTCGTATTTCTGGCAATCTTCGTCGTGGCTGTTATTAGCACTTTTAAGACTTTTTTTAGCCACTTCCGACAATTGTAACGTCAAAACTGAAGTTGGTTATTCCTTGAATGGATGCTGAGACTTGCAGAGTAAATATTGCTTGTTTAATTTGTCCAGGGTTCAAGGTTTGGCCCTCTAAGTTCCAGCTGAACGTCATGTATTGCGTTGCGTTAGTCGGGCTCCAATTCGAGGTATACATGGTTAAGGTGACCATGCGAGTTCCTTCGTTTTTGATATAACATGTGATGCTCTTGTTGCCACCAGGATCTATCATGCCCCAGTTAAATGAAGTTACTGCGTTGGTGCCATTAGAATTCCAGTACACACCTACGCCAATTGCTGTTATTGTGCCTTGGTTTGCCACAGTTTTGTTGGTCAAAAGAGATGATACTACAGGGCCAAGGAAGGATAGCAAGAGTGCATACACCAATAATCCAACGCAAGCAACCACCAAGATTGAATCATGGCGTTTCATAGTGATCAATAATAAAAAATCGCAAGATTTAATAAATGTTTTTGCCTAAACGCACGACAAAAATACACTTATTTCTTCATAACTAAGCATTCCACTAGTTTGGTGCATCCTACGCATTCCTCGGGAACACCTTTCTTCTCCCTTGTTTTAAGGTAGCCAAAGAAGTGAGGGCATTCTAATGTCTCTTTCATTTTATTACTTGTGTCTTTTTGGAAATTAGGTCTTTTTGCAGTTTCTTTTCGAGGCCGAGCCTTTCTTATGATGCTAACGGTTTTCTCTTTAGAACTGTTGGTTAGATAGAGTGTGAAAAGTACGATTATGGCAATGAGCATGGCAACGTCGATTATCGAAACTTCGAAAGACAGCGTTGTATTTCCCCGTTTAAGGTGCAATATGCCTACTTATAGAATTGATGAATTGTAAATCTTTATTCTCGTGAATTATTCAAGTGTCATTTTACTGTGATTTCTTGCTCAAGTAGCGTGTCAGTGGGTTTTTCGATTTCGGCTTTGTTGGCGAGGTAGTTGATTATGTGTAACAAGTTCTTGGCGAAGTCGAACATGCCGATGAGGATAATCATCATCAAGAATATTTGAAGGTTAACTGTCAAAGTTACGCCTTCAATTGTGGCTGTGATTATTCCGCTGTTTAAAGCGTAGACGCTGTAGCCTATGAAGAATAAGGTTCGCCCGATGGCGAAAGCGTACTGATAAATTGTGCCTTTGGTCAACTCGCCTACTATAATGAAACCTATGTAAACCTCAAAATACAACTCAATTAAACCCTTAGCCCCGGGAAAAACCTGCTCCAGCGGCGACAGGAACTGCAAAATTACGAGGAAAACAATTAGCGCTATCATGGCCTTTATTGTTGCCTTCAGAATACGTGGGAAAATCCACCGCAAAAATCCTTTAGCCAAAAGTCATCACCAACGGGCCGTAATTGAACACGGGCGTCTCAAAATAGAAGCGAACTTCGCCTGACGGCTCTGGAGTGGTAGAGATCGAGTTGTTTACAAGTATGCTTAATTCTCCGTTGAAAAACGTGTTCGACGGCGCGTCAACATCTGTGTTTCCTTGCCCTATTAGGGTCTGATGGGCGTCCAAGATTTCCACACGAACAACCCCCGCGACGGGTAAGAATTGATTGTGGTTTTCAAAAGAGAATTGTACGTCAGCGTAAGAGTGGGTAAGGTTGTATGGTCGAAATGCGACGTGGTTTAAAGCAAAGTTGCTGAGCGGTGCGCCCCATGACAAGGTTTGGTTGGCTTGTACCGTGAACGGCACCACGCTGGCATAATTAAGCGAAACCTGCTGAAACATCGTAAGCGTTGTGTCGTTGAAGAGAAGAATAGTGTTCTCCGCGAGAATTTGTGTTATGTTTATTGTTATACTGTGAGTGTGCGTCTCCTCTGACCCTTTAGGGATTAGCCTAGTGACTGTCGTGCCTTTGGCTAACGTTTGACTGTTTTGGTTTGTTATGAATGTGGTTACGTTGAGGTCGGCGACATCGTAAAACCCGTTGTTGCGTATGGTGATTGGAAACGAAATCGTGATGGTTTGTTCGGTTGTGATTGTTTGGGGTTCGCCCAAGGTGATGTTGATGAGGCTGGCCGAGTAAGCTATGGTGACTACTAGAATGATGAGTATGATCCAGAATATCTTCGTGGCCCAGCCTAGGGCGCGGATTGCCTGTTGCATCGGAAGACGCCTCCTTTTTGTTGATTTATGAGGGAAGGTTATGGTTGTGGTGGGGGTGGTTGTTTGGCGTCTGGCTGCGTTGTTGGCGGTGTTTCCACTGTTACTTCTTCAGGTGGTCTAACTTCGATGGTGATTTCTGGTTCTTTCTTAGGTTCCTCTTTTGGTTTGGTTTCTGGCTTTGCTGGTTGCGGCTGCGGCTGTGGTTTTTCTGTTTTCTCTGGTTGTGTGGGTTTTTCTTTTTGTGCTTGTTTCTGTGGCGCTGGAATTGGAGCAGTTACTGGTGTTGTTTGTGGTTGTGCGACTGTGGTTTTTGGATGTGTTAGCAGGGGTATGCCTCGGAGTGTTAGAAGTGAGCCTATCCAGCCCATTATGCCGAGGTACATGATGTGTATGCACGTGGCCACGAGTGGTGCTAGGGCTTCGCCGAAGGCTCTGACGAGGTCTTGTGACGCGACGATGGTTATGTCTTTTGCCAGGAACCAGTAGGCGTTGAGAAACGTGAATACTAACAGTCCTACTCCGATGAAAAGTGTGATTAGTCCGCTTATTTCTGGCTTGTCTATTTTCATTTAGACAGTTTCCTCCTTTATGTAGTAATGATGTTATGGAATGATTTTAAATATTCTGTCGCACGAAACAATATTTTAACTACAATTGAAAGGCATTGTTTTCCGCATAATGGTTTAATTATTGAATTACGATTCTATTAATCTCGGGGCTTGGTGATGTTTGGGAATATAGTTGTAGCG
>JAWBOR010000070.1:0-9162 GCA_038826015.1 Bathyarchaeia archaeon | reverse complement strand
AAGAATCTAGATCTTTGGCAACGTTGTCTGCAACTACTATTAACCTCGTAAGCGTCACAATTTCAATCATTGTCTTAGAACTTTACAAGGCGAAGGATTCGACAAAATTGAGTAAAATAAAACATATTGCAAAAAAGCTATTAAAAAACCCTCTGGTAATATCAATACTTTTCGGCGCCGTTTTATCAATCGTTGGAATGAAAATCCCTTCTCCTGTGACCTCTGCCTTGAACATGTTAGGAAGTACAACATCTCCCGTAGCTATTTTCATGCTTGGAGTTTTTCTGTACGGGAGAAATTACAAGAATTTGTCTCAAGCTTTGAAACTAAGTTTGCTAAGGATGATGTTCCTTCCTCTCGTGGCTTTTTTGGTAACGAAGGCAACCAATTTATATGGTCAAGAAAGGGCAACGGTAGTGCTCATGCACGCTATGCCTCTTGCCATATCTATGATTATTCTCAGCGAACGCTACGATTTCTATAAAGAAACTATAGCATCTTTAATCCTGATCTCCTCAATTGGAGCGGGACTCTACTTAAATCTATGGCTGATTTTGTTAAATGGATAGCTAGAAATCATTTTGTACTTCAAATTGAAGAATATGAATTCTCTGAATGTTTTATGTAGCAAAAAAGCAATTAATCATTTGTCGTTTCTGAAAAACAGTATTGAACATTAATTCTCTGATCATGCTAACTTAATAATATAGTAACTACTATTATAGTTAAATGTTAGTTTTTCTCAATTGTTATGTTTATAGGTTTGTAGTGTGATTAATTTAATAGGTTAGTTTGATGACCTCATTTGTAACTTTAATCTTTAAAGACGAAAATAAGCTTTCGCCTTATCATATTCCAAGATCTCTTCCACATAGAGATCAACAGATAAGTTTTCTTTTCTCTATTTATGGCGATATGATAAGGAACATTAAAAGCGTATATCCCAGATTCACGCAAATTGTTGGAAATACTGGAACGGGCAAAACCTGTACTACAATAAGGTTCGGTGAATTAATTGCTGAATACGCTCAAAAAGAAGGAGTAGCCCTAAAACATGTTTACATGAATTGCAAAGTCGACGGCGTAACCAGATATGTTCTTTTCGGAAACTTAGTCAAGAAGGTAGCGCCCCAAATATCAACTAGGAGCTTAAGCCCAGAGGAAGCCATAAGACAACTTGTGGACTATTTAAAGGCAGAAGAAAAATTTCTCATAGTATCTTTCGATGAAATAGATTATTTTGTCCAAATGAACCCGAAGGAACATGTCATTTATGATTTAACCCGCATACCAGAGATGTATCCAGGTGAAAACTGCCCAATAGTCGGCGAAATCTTCATAGCACGTTCTCTTAAGTGGCATGATTCCCTTGAACCAGGAGAAAAATCCACGCTCGGGATGGGAGTGATAGAATTTCCAAGATACACAAGTGACCAAATAAGAGATATACTTGAAGAAAGGGTTGAGGAGGCCTTCTTTCCAAACGTGGTAGAAGAGGACACACTAGACCTTATAAGCGACATAACAGCTAACCCACCTACGAATGGCGACATCCGCATTGGACTGGAGCTTTTATACTATTCAGGTAACTTGGCTAAAAATCTCGGTTCTAGCAAAGTTATGCCGGATCATGTTCGAAAAATCCAGGGCGAAATAAACCCCACAGTGACCTCTGAGGACATCATAAATCTGGATAAGCATAAAAAATTAGTTCTGTTAGCTCTCATACGCAGTCTGAAAGCTAGCAAGTCTGCTTATGTCGGATTGAGAGAAATCCGAAAAAGCTATCAAATCGTTTGTGAGGAGTTTAATGCTGAAGCTACTGAAGAAATTGAAGAGTGTATACAAGATTTAGTTTACCGAGGAATAATCGATATGAAATCTCTGACAGAACTTGGAATATCTGGGGCTTCATTAGTCGACCTGGAAAAATTCTTGAATAATCTTATGCAACGGTTGAAGCAGGGTCTGAATGAAAGGTAAAGAACGGGATATCTGGGAAGAACTAGAATTAGGATTCGGCGGCGGAAGCAAATTCCGGGTCTTAACACAGTTAATCCTGAACCCAAGGAATGCTTTTACAAAATACGCTTTAGCAAAAGCCACAGGGCTTAGAACCTCAACAGTGGATAGCCATATTAAAACGCTTCTTGAATTAAAATGGGTTGTGGAGCATCGGTTCACACCTAAAACTTATCAAATTAACCTAGAAAACAATGTTGTTAAGCATATACAAGATTTTTTCCAAAGGATAAAACATCCCTGAGGAAGCTTCTGAATTTTTATCGAAAGCAATAGAACTGCTGTAACATATCCCCCCTCCCTCAATTTTCCCAGACAACTTAAATATAGTTTGACATAGACTAGCGAAGGATGAAAAATTGATGAAGAGAAGCAGGCTTGATCTAGAAACAAGAAAATCACGGATGCCAAGGTCTTCATTGTTGAACAAAGAAAAATGCTTGAACCCATGGAACAAAAAATGCGAAAGCACTGACATAGCAATTTACATTATGTATGAGGGCGAACAGCTTCCAATCTGTCGTGATTGTTGGGCGGCCATATCGGCTAAGAATATTGAATGGTTGTGTGGTTAGATTATGGATGAACTTGAAGATATAGATGGAGTCGGTTCGGCGATAGCTTCAAAGCTTAAAGCTGCTGGTTACATAACTGTAGAGGCTATTGCTGTTACGCCGCCCGTTGAGATTATGGAGAAAACTAACCTAGGTTTTAACACAGTGTTGAAGATTCAGGACGCTGCCAGAAAAATGATATCCGCCGAATTTAAGACAGCGCAAGAGTTTTACGAGAAAAGAAAAAACATGAAAAAATGTACAACTGGGAGCAAGAAATTAGATGAAATACTAGGCGGAGGCATCGAAACACAAGCCTTAACCGAGCTAATAGGCGAGTTTGGTTCCGGTAAGACTCAGATATGTATGATGCTTTCGGTAACGGCTCAGTTGCCTAATGAGAAAGGAGGTTTAGAAGGGTCTGTTGCCTTCATTGACACTGAAGGAACATTTATGCCTGAACGGATATACCAGATATCTTCAGGATTAGGGTTGGACCCGCAAAATGTTGCCAACAACATTTTTGTTGCACGAGCTTACAATAGTAGCCACCAATGTCTATTGATTGATAGACTTTTCACTCTCTGTCCAGAGAATAATATTAAACTTGTTGTGATTGACAGCATTATCAGCCATTTCAGAGGGGAATACATTGGACGGGAAACCCTTTCCGAACGACAACAGAAGCTAAACCAGTATTTACATAAAATTATCAGACTTTCCGAAGCTTATAATTTGGCCATCGTTTTAACAAACCAAGTTCAAGCCAATCCAACAATGTTTTTCGGTGATCCTAACAAACCTGCAGGTGGCAACATTATGGCTCACGCTTGTACGCATCGAGTTTTCCTCCGCAAAGGAGCAAAAGGCACTCGAATAGCAAGAATAATCGACAGTCCATACTTGCCGGAGAAAACAGCTCGCTTTATGATAACCGAAACAGGCATAGTTGATGCTGGGGGAGAAGAAGATGAAGAATAATCGTTGAATGATTTATTTCTGAAGAAGAAAGACTTTCGTGGTTTATTAACACTCATAGAATCATTTAATTTATCAATGTGCGAAGGTCATTTGTAATTGAGACTTTTGTCAATGTTATTTAATTCTCATCATTTGCCTTAACTATGTTGAATCCCGATGCTCTTCTCAGTCTATTCATCACGGCTAAACCTAAGCCTTTTAGGGTTATTCCTTCAGCAATGATTATGTCGACTTTTTCTTTCTCAAATTCTCTAAGCAATCCAAAAAGATTCTTAGCCACCGTAGCCAAATCTTCTCGGCTTCCAAAAGATTTGACAACATCTGCCCTATAAATAGACATATTTTCATCACTAGCCAAAACACCAATTTTCTTTCCCATTTCGAAGTAGCGGTTTGCAAGTTCCTGCACTTTTTTGATGATGGCATTTGATTCTCCTTCGACAACAATTATTTCTGCATTAGGCGCGTAATGTTTATGCTTCATTCCAGGAGAACGAGCTTGAGCGATGCTAATGCCCTGTTCAGCGATAGCAGCTGGATGCAATTCAACCTTTCCCAAGATTTTATTCAGCTCTTCATACGTTACTCCGCCAGGTCTTAATATTTGAGGCGGATACCTAGATAAGTCAAGAACTGTCGATTCAACACCTACCTGCGTAGAGCCAGCGTCTAAAATCAAATCAATTCGTCCTACGAGATCTTGCTCCACATGTTGAGCAGTAGTCGGGCTTGGTCGTCCAGACAGATTGGCACTTGGCGCCGCAATAGGTGTGCCGGATTCCCTTATCAGAGCCAAAGCAACTTTATGTTTAGGCATTCTTACGGCTACAGTGTCTGATCCTGCGGTTGTTATTTTGGGTACGTTCTCTGAAGCTTTAAGCACAAGCGTCAACGGACCCGGCCAAAAAACATCCATTAATTTCACGGCGGATTCTGGAACATCTTCCAATATTTTTTTGGCCTCTTCTTTGCTGGAGACATGAACTATGATGGGATTGTCGAGAGGCCTTTTTTTGGCAGCGTAAATCCCAGCTACAGCTTTTGGATTTAAGGCATCCGCTCCGAGACCGTACACAGTCTCTGTGGGGAAGGCTACTAATCCGCCTTTACGAATTATACTGGCGGCTATTCTAATTTTATCCAACTCTGGCTCTTCGTTGTTCACTCTCATCATTATTGTCTGTTTCAACCCGCAAAATCTTCCTTTACGATTCTTGTATAGCTTTGTGTCTTCATATTTTTTAAAGATTCTGTCTCTGAACTTGTTCAGGGTTAACTAAGTGTTTTTAGCATTGACTCTTACTATCAGTAGTTGCGCTTCAACTCTATTTTTGCAGAATCACTGATTTCTTTGGCGATTATCCAGAAGTTTTCATCATTTCTCTTCAGTTGTTTTTAAAGGGTTTCATCATTATATTTTAATAGTTCGTTGAAGGTGTGTTCATGAAGACCGGGTTAAATCTTGACAGCAAGAAAAAGTTTCCTTTTATTTGGAGGCATATAAGCTTAACCGATGTTTTGACTGACCGGGAACTAGCCTCCCTAGGAGATTCTTATGTTAATTTTGTCTATTCTTTAGCGCTTTCAAAGAAGATGGGAAAACCAATAGGACGGAAAATAAGTAGCTCGTCTCTCGCGTCAGCCTTGCGAAAGGCAAATTTACGAAAGCTACTGGCGCCGAGAACAGATCGTCACAAACAAGCTGACGCTGTTGAAGCTTTGGCCGTTTATGCGTGGTTAACCGGAGCTGTCCCTTTTGAAAATTTTCTTCATATAATTGAGCGGGAAGAATCAGTGGAAGATGCTTTCAGCCTACTATTACAGATAATTTTAAGTAAGATAAACCTAGAGATATCTACTAAACAATTTTAGGAGCTGGAAAATAAGCTCTGTGCTCGCGATATCCACTTTAGGTGGATTGTAGATTAAACGTTATTTTTTATTCGTTTACTGCCTTCTTTTAAGGCTTTGTTGAATTCTTCACTTAGTTCTTTGCCTCTTTGAAGAATTTTCTCAACAGCTCTTTGCAGCGCTTCTTCTGGTCTCGTGTTACCTTTGGTTCGTATGACAATTATAGGGTTGGAGACTAACGGATGCCGTATGTCGTAACCTGCGAATTCAACATCATCGTCTTCTAAAAGCACCGATTCTAAAAGATTACAAAATGTGTGTCCTTCGCCCTCAACTTCTATTTTTAATTCATTAGGCGTTCTTTCCATTACTTTCACTTGCGTAAGACATCATCCTCCATTCACAAATTTTCTACACCATAATTTGGCGCAGTTCTACGTTTTTCAAAATTTCCACACACGCCGCATTGTAATATTTTGTTTCTAAGGGTTAATAAGTTTCCGCATTTAGAGCAAGAAGCGTAAATAACACCCAAATTCTCGCCTTTGGTTGACAAATGGAAAATTCTGTTTTTGTTGCTGACCACTTTAGCGCGGACGTAGTCTCCAACTTTGAAGGAATCAGATATGTTTTCTGTATATTGGAAGCTTACGTCCGAAACGTGAATTAACCCCGTGAAGAAACCTGATATAGCTTTTTTCCCAATTTTAGTTATCTTAACAGTTGCCATCGATCTTTGCACGGCTATCACGTTTCCCTCAACTATGCTTCCAACCTTAGGAATCTTCAAGTTATTTGAAGCTGAATAAACTGAGACCTTCTTATTTTCAAAATCCATCAAAACGTAACCCGCATTTTTTGAGTATATAACCCCGTCTTCCACGTAAGTTCCGGAGTTCGGAGTAAACTCCTCTATAACCCCTAACCTTTCTCCTGGAACAACAAATTGTCCGCTTTTCCTATTTTCAAGCATCTTAATCCTCCTACTACGTATTAATCTGAAAACTCAAACTTTCCTTTACGATTTAAAACTTCTGTATTAAATATAAAGGCGTCTTTTTTCTTTTATCCTTCCAAATAGATGATCATCAAATATATAGTTTTATCTTTGAAAATCTTTATCCTTGGTTCTTCGATTGGAGCATTGTGTATATTTTAGAATTTAATGTCATTAAGAATGAACACTTCTATCTGTGTCTTTCGAATTCTTATACATCCCATCGTAGCATACATGACTACAAAATTAACGGTTTGATAAAAGGTCGCAGAACGTTTTTCTAAGACTGGTTTCCTTAAAACAATTTAAACATCCCTTAGACATCTTTTTTCGGCTTATTTTCTTTTTTGCTTACACAAAAAGTTGTTAACTGAGAAGAGAAAGAAACTTTGAAGAAAACGATCTTCGAAACTTTCTTTTCACTTTTTCCAGAGGTTCGCCCATGATGTCTATCTTTTTCAAATCACTGATTCCCAGCCCTTTTTTCTCCGCCAAGATTATATGCTCTACCTCAGTCGGAGATATGCCCATTATTGCAGCACCAACAGAATCAACCGCAACTGGATCTGCCCCTGCAATAATCAAATTCATTTCCACCGGGGTTTCACTGGTTTCATGCCCTTCACTTGCGATTATGCCGTCCACTACGGATAGGCTTGGTTTAATTACCGATGCTAAGTCAGCAATATTTTTGCTCAGTCGACCATTATGCATTGAGCCTTTCGAAGCTAACGCACCCATCATGTTTTTCAGGCTCAGTGTTACTGTGGCAATTCTGTGAAGTTTAAGTTTGGGAACACTTATTATTGTGCTTTCCAAAGCAGTCTTTGCAATCTTAACCTTTTTAAGCGAGAGCGGATCGGCTATCTCGACTTCAACAAATTCATCTTTGTTAAGGTCAACAAGTTTCACGTTCCATTTTTCAGCAACTACGTCAACGCCTGCGGTTTTGAAGGCTTGGAAGGTGTCTGCAAAACCGCTTCCTTCTCCTATCACAATCTCATCTATTTTGTTCTCTTTCAGAAATTTTACGATTCCTTCGATGACTCTGCAGTCTGTTGTAATTCCAGTTGAAGGATGCTTCGATAATATGTAGTTCGGTTTAATCAGAATTGGCTTTTTTGTGGAAAGTACGTTTTCCAAATGTGGTTTAATAATTTCAAGAGCTCTGAATGTTGTTTCGGTTGGATCATCTCCCTTTACAATTGCGACTTTGCTCATTTAGACCAATTATTATATTGTCTTTTATGTTGATTTTAACCTTTCTTCTCTTTTTGTTACGTTCAAGAAAACTACCATGACGAACATTTAGATAAAATGCGACAAACCAATCGAATAAAACACAGGATTCCAAAAACTATGAAAGCCACCAAAAAACATAATAATTATTTTGAGTGCTGTAATAAGGTGGTTAAGCCTATGAAAATAATTGAAGCAAAAAAAGCTAGGGTTGAGACAAGATCGGGCGGGATCTTCATAGGAACTGTGGAATGGACACCTCTCGTTGATGAAAATGTGGGTTCTAAAGAATTCACAGCTGCGATTGTGACCTTCCCGCCAGGAACTAGAAATAAGTTCCATATTCATGACCATGAACAGATATTATATGTTTTAAAGGGACAGGGCATAGTGGCGACTGAGAAGGAAGAAAGAGTTGTTGTAGCAGGCGACACTGTTCTAATACCGGCCGGGGAGAAGCATTGGCACGGTGCTACTGAAGATTCTGTTTTCTCACATATTTACATTACTAGACGTGAAACCAAGACAACTTTTTAACACTCTGCAAAAAACCTTAGTAAATATTCAACAGGACTCCTTGCAGTGGAAGACCGCATTTTGCGCACGGCGCTGACCCATGTAGATAAAAATTCAAGCCTCTTTGTAAGATGAATATTTCATGTAGGCTTCATGACGAAAAATAGACCTGAAGTGGAAAGGAATTAGACTCTAAGAATCTTGTAAAGGTCGACTTTAACTGGGTATCGTCTTTTACGGTGAAAGCTATAGGTTCGCCAGATAATTATCTCCATCTCATAAACCTGATCTATTCGTCCCCTCATTTTAGGGATGTTGAGACTTAGAAAAACTCTGACTGAACCACTTTGTTTATGTATGGAATAAACGACATTTGAAATCTCTAAGGCTTTCTTTAAGAATTTGACATCTGCGCCTCTATGCCAGCTGCCAAAAGGCGGATTCATGAGCACTGTGTCAAAATGTCCAACAATGCATTCAATGTCGCCTATAACCAGATCAATCATAGTGCTTGTTTTTTCAGAGTTTACCTTTGCAGTCTTAACGGCGTCTTTATCTATATCAACGCCGACAACCCATTCCGCGCCCAACAAAGAGGCTGCGATTGCTAAAATCCCTGAACCACAGCCCAAATCGATGACTTTCTTTCCGCGGATATCATTGTTTACCCAAGCAGCTATATAGGCCATCTCGGCGGCGCTTTTTGCATCCAAGGTATATCCTTCCCATTGTAATTTGGGTCGAGGGCGGGGGACCAGTTGAGACAATGCAATTTCAAGATGCTTCTTTTTCATCAATAACGATTTGACCTCGAAAGTTTCTCATTGCAATATGATCTAAATCATTCCTTTTTTCAAAAGTATTTCCCAATTCAACTTTCCAATAGCCACATAAACCTCTTTCGTTGTTAAAACAGGCTTATTGAAACCTGATTCTTCAAGAGCAATCCTCGGACAAGCAGTGTTTACGAAGGCTCCCAATGTTGGAAATTGCAAAAGCGCT
>JAWBOR010000069.1:0-9510 GCA_038826015.1 Bathyarchaeia archaeon | reverse complement strand
TTGCCGTAGATGACGTAAGCTTCAATTTAGATCTTGAAAAATCCGGAATTTTAACTATTGCTGGTGAAAGGGGAAGCGGAAAAACCACAATAGCACGTTTAATTCTTCGGTTTATAAAACCAGATAAAGGTGAAATCCTTTACCGAGGCCAAAATATTTGGAAAATGAATAAAAAGGAGCTGAAAAATTACAGGAGAAAGGTGCAAGCTGTCTTTCAAGATCCCTTCGCCGCTTTCAACCCAATCTATAAAGTAGATCATTTGCTTAGGGCAACAATCAAAAAATTTGGCTTGGCTAAGTCTGAGAAAGAGACTGAGGATTTGCTTCTCAAAAGTTTTGAATTTCTGAAGCTAAGACCTGAAATGTTAAGTAAATATCCAAGTCAGCTTAGCGGTGGAGAAAGGCAAAGAGTGATGTTGTGCAGAGCTATATTGCCTAAACCCGATTTGATAATTGCTGATGAACCCGTTTCTATGTTGGATACAACAATAAGAATTGGCGTGCTAGAAGAAATGCTCAAAGTAAAAGAACAATTTGGAGTTTCTTTCATCTACATAACTCATGACCTGGCAACAGCTTCCGTACTAGGAGGCGACGTAATGATATTATATCAAGGAAGCGCGGTGGAAATGGGTCCTATTGATAAAGTTCTAAGAAGACCTGCACATCCCTATACGCAACTTCTTGTAAGCTCAATACCGTCCCCAGACCCAGATAGAAAATCAAGCTTTCTCGATTTGTCTAAGATGACGGCGCCAACACAAGAAAAAGGCGAAATTAAAACAGGCAGGATCAAAGGATGTAAATTCTATAGTAGATGCGACAGACGAAGAGAAAGCTGTCTCAGCGAAAGCCCACAAATGTTGGAGATGGGTGACCGTTTGGTAAGATGCCCATTCGCCGAAGATTAGGACTTATGCTTTTAGACGGTCTGCCATATTGCTTAAACGTTACTGTGGTTCACTTTTCTAATTGGAAAAACTGGCCAAATTCTTATCTAGTCTCAATTCTGAATAAGAATCTTAAATAAGTAAAACAAAAATTCGCAAAACTTTTTCCTCAGTAATGGACCTTTGCTTTGAAACAGTATTTCTAATTTTAGCTTTCTTAATAAATTTTCAAAACTGATAATGTAAAAATATATCAAAGTGTGACCAAACGAAAGACGTTAATTAGCTTGGTGGTGGTCGAGTTCCCAACGTAACAGGAACAGTCATTGTCTGATTATTTCTTACTATGGTTAAGCTAATTGTTTGTCCTGGCAAAGTGTTGGTTTTTAGGCATGTCGAGAGGTCGTCTAAGTTTGTAATTTTTATCTCATTGATTGCGATAATTAAGTCGCCGCCGATCATGATCCACTCTCCAGCTATAAAAACCTCTCTTGATCCACCTCGTAAACCAGCTATATCCGCTGGTCCTCCCTTTGTAACTTGGGTTATCAGCCATCCATAAGTCACACTTGTACCCATTGCTTTTGCAATCTCATAAGTCATGTCTGTCCCAGCCACACCTAGCCAGGGATGCTGATTGTAGGAACCATTTTTCACTAAGGATTCAATTTCTCGCAGTATTGTATTGGAGGGTATTGCAAAGCTCAGCCCTTGAGAGCCACTTACGATAGCTGTGGTTATGCCTACGACTTGTCCTTTATAGTTAAGAAGTGGACCACCTGAATTTCCCGGATTCAGTGGAGCAGTTGTTTGGATGACGTCAGCTATCGTGTATGCACCCGATGCTTCTTCAGTTATTGCCCTACCCATCGCGCTTACTATTCCCGCGGTCATTGAGCCAGCTAATCCATATGGGTTGCCGACTGCTATAACTAGATCACCAACTTTGAGAGTTGATGAACTGACAATTTCGAGGGGTAAGAGTTCGTTCTGTGGAGCCTCTGTTGAGAGAACTGCAAGGTCTGCGTAAGGGTCTGAACCCAGCACTGATGCTGCGTATCCATTTCCGTTTACGAAAGTTACAGTGATGTTGATTGCGTTATTGACCACATGATAGTTTGTGAGTATTACCAACTGTCCTGTAAAGTTGTAAACAAAACCTAATCCTTGAACTTGCGTGTAATAAGCACGTCTGAAAACATCATATTGCACCAGTAATCCTCGGATTATGACAACTGATTCTTTTACTTGTTCGTATAGCTTAGAAAGTGAAGCATTCGCTTCGAAGATATAAGTGACATTTTGACAGGCGGCATCTTGCGTTAATTGGAGATTCGAAATCTGCTTTTGTAGCGTTGACAGTTTACTTTGCAGATTGTCAATTTTTTCAGAAAAAGTTGAGTAACATACTAAGTAACCTAGCAATCCTCCTACGAATAGGCTTGCTACAATAGTCGTTAAAAGAAGGATCGTTGAGATGCGGGTTACGTTTGATTCTTGAGGAAGATCCAAATGCATCCCCCTCGGATTTAAATCTAATTTCAGCCAAAAAAAGAAAGTGAGAAATCGTGGCTTTTATAGTTGCCGCACCTAAAAATATTGTGTTGACTAGTATGTTTATGTGGCACTTTAAGATTTTTAAGTCGGTTCAGCTTAACTTAATTTAGTTGATGTAATGAATTAATGAAAAGACACTGAAATTTATGATAGGTGATGATGATGAAGGAATTGACAGTCATGAGTCCTGTATTTGAAAACAATGGATTTATCCCTGCAAAATATACATGTGACGGGGATGACGTAAATCCTCCTTTAAAAATTGAAGGCTTGCCCAGCGGAACGCAAAGTCTTGTCCTGATAGTTGATGATCCAGATGCGCCTATGGGAACATGGGACCATTGGATTGTCTGGAACATTAAACCCCTAGAAAAAATAGAAGAGAACAGTGTTCCAGGAATCGAAGGGTTAAACAGTTTTAACAAGCATTCATATGGAGGACCCTGTCCGCCCTCAGGCACGCATAGATACTATTTCAAAGTTTATGCTTTAGACACGAAGCTAAATCTCAATCCAAATTCAAGGAAGAAAGATGTTGAAAAAGCAATGGAAGGGCACATACTTGCTAAGGGAGAAATCGTGGGACGATACAGAAGAAGATGATTCTGGCGTCAAAAAGGCTTCATTCCAATTCCGTCGAACAATCAAGAGCATTTGATGCTTGTTAGAATTGAGTTAAAGAACCAGGTTTTTTCGAATAAGATGCTTCACTACTTTTCATCTCACAAGGATATAAAAAATCTGTGAGCGGATTTTCAAAAGGAGAACCATAAATCATCAAATTGCCCAAACAGATACCACAATATTAAGAAGGGAACTATTAGATAGATGAATTTATTTAATACCTTTTCAGATTGATTTCCAGAGGTAGCTTTTATGGGCTTAGTGGGTAAGAAGATTAGAATGAGCCGGATCTTTAAGGATGATGGAAAAGCCTTAATTGTAACAATGGATCACGGTCCTTCATTAGGGCCGGTAAAAGGACTTGAAGACATTAGGACCGCTGTTAAAAGAGTGTTTGCCAGCAATCATAAGCCAGATGCTATACTGTTAACGCCATCGATGATAAGGCTGTGCTTTGAAGAGCTCGCTGGAAAAGCCGGAATCGTTGCTAGAATAGACGGAACAGCCACAATGATAGGCCCTGACATAACCAACTGGAGACTTTTCTCTTCTGTGGAAGAAGCCTTATCCTTAGGAGTAGACGCTGTTTGCACTATGGCATTTTTCGGAGTAGAAAGAGAAGCTGAAAACTCAGAAAAAGTCGGCAAAATTTCACAAAGATGTGCGAGATTCGGGATGCCACATGTGGTTGAAGCTTTACCACCTGATATAATCACCCATCACTTCAAACATGAAGCAGAGTGGAAATGGCCTGATCCTGAAAAAGTAAAATTTGTTGCCAGAGTTGCCGCTGAATTAGGGGCTGACGTAGTGAAATCATATTATACAGGCGATTCTGATTCCTTCGGAGAAGTAGTAAACTGCTGTCCGGTCCCCATCGTAGTGCTGAGCGGCCCTGGTGCCAAAGACCCGCAGGGTTTAATAAAAATAGTACGAGGCGCAATGGACGCTGGCGCTAAAGGTGTAATAATGGGCAGAAATCTTTGGGGTTACAGAAATCCTGCAACTATGGCTGAAGCGGTTTCAAGATTAGTTCACGAAGATATTAGCGTTGAGAAAGCCCTCAAGATTTTGAGTTAGAAAAGTGTTAAATAATGAGTCATCAATAATGTGTCTTGTCTATGGGAGGGCGATTATGTCTTCTAAAAAAGGCTTAAAGGTCAAAATTGGTTTTGTTCCTGCCCACAGAGGTTTCTTTGATGAGGATTGGGCTGTGAACATGCGGAATCGATGCGTGAAGGTCTTATCTGAGAACAAAAATTTAGAATTAATAGTTCCAGACGAAAAGCTGACGAAAAGAGGATTAGTCAAAGATGAGGAAGATGCCGACAGGGTTATTCAGCTGTTTAAGGAAAATGACGTTGCAGGAATAATTATTGGCACCATGACTTTTGGAGAAGAGATATCAGCTCTAAAGATTGCTGAAGCCTTCGCAGGATCTCCAATCTTGCTATTCGGAACAAAGGAAGGCCCATTCACAGCTGATGGAAATAGACTCTCAGACTCATTCTGTGGAACCCTTTCGATTTCTTCTGGTCTTTATCGGAGAAATATCCCATTTCTATTCGCTGGAATAGTTTTTCCAGAAGAGGAGGCCTTCAAAGAATCTGTAGTCAACTTCACTCGAGTATGTGCCATCGTTAAAGGATTCATTGGTGCCAGAATAGGCCAAGTCGGACCGCGTCCAGAACCCTTTGAAACTTGCATCTTTAACGAATCACTTCTAATGGAACAGTTCAAACAAAGGGTTATTCCCATTTCCCTTGCTGAAATCTTCGATTTAGCCAATAACTTAAGCGATAAAGATAGAGAAGTGCAAAGAATTCTGAAAGAGATCCAATCACAAATAGACGCGTCTAAAGTTAAGAATGAATCTCTAATCAAAATTGCGAAGCTCGAAAATGCGTTGAAAAAATTCGTTGAGGAAAAAAACATCGTCGCTTTGGGCGTGCAATGCTGGACGGCGATGCAGAAGATTTACGGTGTTTGCTCATGCGCCCCTATGGGAAGGCTGACAGATCAAGGCGTTATGACATCTTGCGAGGTAGACATCTATGGTGCCTTAACAATGTTAATTCAATTCTTGGCTAGTTTAAAGACTACTCCTCCTCACTTTATAGACTGGACAATACAACATCAAGAGGAAGAAAACGTCTTTTTAGCTTGGCATTGTGGAAACGCGCCTCCTTCACTTGCCTGCGAAGAATGCCCAGTGGTATTGAGAACCCAATCCGTTATTGAGAGAACGCTTGGATCCGAAATCTCCGAAGGAACATTAGAGTTTCAACTTAAACCTGGACCAGTTACAATATGCCGCCTTGTTGAATATGATGGTGAATTCAAGATGCTAGTAACTAAAGGAGAAATCAAGCAAAGCCAACAGAAGCTCCGAGGTTCATGGAGCTGGGTTGAAGTCCCAGACCTTGCCTTCTTATACAGGGTTTTAGTTGAAGAAGGCTTTATACATCATGCCAGCTTGATCCATGGCGATTACACTAAAGCTATCGTTGACGCTTGCAAATTTTTAGGCATAGAAACGGTCGTTGTTTAAGCCACGTAAGCAAACTGTAAACTTTTCAACTATAAACTCCTTTGATCTTTTATGTAGTATTCAGATATAATTACGTAATCTGCTCATCTCATTATTTGACCGCCAGCAACAAGAATTGTTTGTCCAGTCTCATACTTCTGTTCTATCAAGTAATATATTGCGTGCATAATGTCCTCTATTGCGCATCCTCTGCCCATCGGTATTTTGGATTCATAGTATCGCCTAACATCCTCAACCGTTTTGGCTC
The DNA here is from genome assembly GCA_038826015.1 of Bathyarchaeia archaeon. GTDB lineage: Archaea > Thermoproteota > Bathyarchaeia > Bathyarchaeales > DTEX01 > JAWBOR01. The sequence goes on along the minus strand of JAWBOR010000069.1, from coordinate 3,641 downwards.
CAGGAACCTTTCCACTCTTCAAATATTGCACAAAAAGTCCATTCTTCGGATCAGACCACAAGGGACCATCAAAAAAATTTCCTGGACAAACAGCGTTAACCTTGATTCCATCTTCTATAAGTTCCAATGCAAAACTCTGTGTTAACCCTATCCCGCCAAACTTACTGCCGGCGTAGGCGAAGTTTTTCTTGCTTCCTTGTAACCCGGACTTAGAGTTTATCTGAATTATATCCATAACACGTGAGGGGTCCTGTCTATGCTGTTCTGCCATCACTTGTGCTATGTGTTTGACGCAGAGGAAATATCCCGTATAATTTACCTTAGTCACGAATTCGAAGTCTTCAAGGCTAAACGTCTTGACGCTTCCGGCTTTTACAACGCCCACACTATACACAAATATGTCTATTCCGCCGAAAACTTCAACCGCTCTTTCAACCATCCTCTTAATTGTTTCTTCATCTGTTACGTCAACTTGCACTGCTATGGCGGTACTAAAATCATATTTTTGGTTAAGTTCGTCAGCTGTTTTCTGTGCCTTATCTATTGCTTTATCAGCTACAACCACTTTAGCGCCTTCTTTTGCGAAGTCTTCGACAATTCCTTTGCCTATTCCACCAGAGCCGCCTACAACTATGGCAACTTTACTTGCAATTCTGCCTCCGGGTCGATAGGTGGCTGTCACCTAAACTTTCATCCCTCCCAAATCTAAAAACGGAGGAAAATTAAAAATCTTGTGTTCTTAACCATAGAATCTTCATATCATAATGTATTTCATGATATCATCTAAGGTTATTCGTCCTTCTAAAAGGCTTTCTACAAAATCTTTAAGTCATTCTGCAACAGTATACCCTAAGCAGATTTCCTTATTTACGCCTACAGAGTTCTCCATCCATATGTCAATGGGCATCATCATTAAAGGCGAATTGATCCGATAGCCAAAACTCTTATATTAGCACATCGGACTTTATTTTTCAGGCTTGATTGGAGGAATTTAACATATCCAAATCAAAGATAAGGAAATTACAGGGTAAAGTTTTGAACATCAAGAAAACTGGCGAGAAGAAAACGGATGAAGACGGAAATCTTTGGGAGAAATGTGTCTTCGCAGTAGAACTGACTGGTTTTTCAAAAAGAACTCCTTCTGAAGATATACCACAGGGGCTGGTAGGAAATGTGGTTGAGATCACCAGGTGGTGTTGCTTTGATTGGCATTACAAATTAGGCGTTAGAAAAACACTTGATCCAGATGAAACAGAGCTCGTGATTAAGAGAAAACTACAAACGCCAAGTCTTACTTAGAAAGATGAGGAAAAAGGGATTTTTGATCTTATAGAGAAGATATAGTGGTGCCGAGGATTCTTAAGGAGTTCAAATCGTTCAGAGCTTCAATTTAAAAAATTAAAATATTTTTGTACAGCTGTTTAGATAGACTTAATATTTTCCATTAAGTATGATTGGCTATTTTATGGGGTAAACCCCATATTTGTGGGTTGACTTTACCATTGTTATGAAGTTTTCTGTCTTAACACCTCCATGAAGGGAGTCGCTGGAGCTCAAGATGTATCCGCCTCCTTTAGCTGCTGCAGCAATGCATTCTCTGACTTCACGTTGGACATCAATCACTGTTCCATGAACTAAAGTTTCGCCGCAATCAACATTACCCATGATACAGATCTTATCTCCCCATCGTTCTTTGACATAACCTAAGTCCATCGAAGGGCGCTCTATGGGGTGAATCGCATCAAAGCCGATGTTAATGAAGTCGTCGAGAAGTTGTGTACAGTTTCCGTCGATGTGAGCCACGTAAAACTGAAGCCCGTGCTTTTTTAGATCCGACACGTAATTTTGTAGCCTTGGGAAAACGTATTTTCGAAGCATCTTCGGGTTAACCATCGGGCCTTTTCTATCGCAGAAAAGCATTATTTCATAACCACCTATTATGATCTCTACACCATCGATTTCAGCCTTGCCGATCTCTGAACAATACTTGAATAGTCGATCCATATACCGTTCTAAAGCCTCAGGGTTCTTGTAAAACGCCAATGCTGTTTTTTCAATGCTCAAGATCAAACCAATAGCGCCACTTGATATTGTACCAGCTGGAACTAAACCTTTTTCTTTAGCTTTTTTTACAAAATATCTGATCGCTTCCATTCTTCCTTGTTCATATGGGTCGGGCATAATGTATGAGTCTAAATCTTCCACATTCTCAACAGCAGGTCCATCGTACCAAGTCCTTGGATTTCCGCTAAAATCAATGTCTAGATGCCATTTCATTCCCCACTCATCCAGCAGGATATCCTTTGGAAGCCCTGTCCTGCTAGTTTCTTTAGGCGGCAGACTTGTTAGATGTGGAGCAGTCATATCTAGCCCAACTCTAATACAACACTCAATTAGAGCGTCTAATATTTCAGGAGAAGCTCTGGCCGAAAAGCTGGCTTGGTTGAACTTTGCCCAAATTGTTCTGCCTAACACGTTTTCAACATTGCGGAAGTTGCTCAGGTTATCCAGAAACCCCCAATCGAAAACAGGAACTCTGTCAGGTTCTTCCAAATCGAAAGCCGCAAATATTCTTTCTCTCGAATTCATTGTCAATCACTAAACTTGAATGGGTGTCATATGTCATTAGAATTTCACGAAATTTAAAAATTTCAGTTCGATTTCAACAGCGCACGACGGTTTTTATAATTCATAAGAGTTTTTCCAAGTATTTTTTGGACATTTTAAGCACATGTTCAGTCTCTTCTTCATAAAAATCTGTTTCTAGATCGAGAAAACCATCATAATTTGTCTGTTTAAGAGCATTAACTACAGCTTCCCAGTCTATTATGCCGAACCCGGGAGCTTGATGATAACATATCAAGCCATCTCCATCTCTTGCATGCAAATTAAATAGTTTTCCCTTCAACTTATGGATAGATAATGGTATGTATTCTCTTTGCGCGAAATGAAAACCTGTGTCCATATTCATTCCTAAGTTTTTAGCAGCTACTTCATCGTATAGTTTAAGAAAGGCATCTGTGTTGGCAACTATGCCGTAAGTATGTAGCTCAAGAGAGAATTTTAAGCCCGCATCAAGAGCTATGTCTGCACAATTACCTATTGAGTCGACATAGTTTTTCCATGTTTCTTCCCAGTTGATCGACTCTGGGAGATGAATGGTCAATTTACTTCTTAATTTTGTCATGTGTGGGACGTATGTGTAAATGTAGTTGGCAACGAAATCAGCCGGTGCAGATAACCCAGGCAGATAATGTGTAACGGTGTTGATTATGTTTGTTCCCAATTCTTTGGCGATTTCTGTGCCTCTTTTAAAAGTTTCAAGAGCCTTTCTCTTATTGTCTCTGTTTACTAACTCTTCTAGAAGCGGAGCATGGATGACAAACTGCGAGACTTTAAGATCGTATGAACTAATCATTTCTTTCAATTTTTTTATTCTGTCTTTCGTGTAGTAATCTTCTAGTTGTTTCTCTTCCCTTAATATTAGTTCTATGCCTTTAAACCCCATTTCTCCTATCTTTTGGATTGAATATTCGCTGTCTTTGAACCAGCCTAGCGACCAAGCACAACAGCCCACTTTCATTTTCGAATCATCATTTGTCTTGTTTTTTATCCTGTTTATAATGTTTTTGTTGATATTT
>JAWBOR010000068.1:0-9536 GCA_038826015.1 Bathyarchaeia archaeon | reverse complement strand
ATATATTCAGAAGATAAACAAGTCTATTTATAAAGGAAAAATGATCAAACCATTTCTTTCAGTCACATTACCTAAGCAACTCAAAAAAGTTTAACTATGTGCATGCGGAGGGGTCAAGATCTGGCGAAACGAAGTCGTGCAGACTAAAAGTTGCTACCCAAACATGAACCTCTTTCTCCCCTTCATGTGTGATGCTGTAAGGAACCAAAAAGCGACCATCCTTCAAACGTACCCATTGCCCCACATCTGCGTGATAGCGACCAGCAGGTTTACCTAGATGTATATGCAGATATTTTCCCCACTTTGTTCCATCATCCCACCACGCGCCTACTGCAGGTGGCCACTTATGATGGCATACACGAAAGCAAATTAAAGGTTGATCCAGTTCTTCGATGATATCAGCCGAAATGTGATGACCAAGAAACTTCATCGGTTCAGTGCTCCAAGTATAACCATTATCTTTTGACGTGAAAACCATACCTGGACCAAAACCAAGTTCATCCCTAGTATAGAGGATAATTGTTCCATCCTTTTTTACCACCCAATCAGGCTCACAAAGTTGCATTGGAAATATGAAGCCATCGTACAGAGTTGAACGAAGCGTCCAAGTTTCGCCGCCATCGCTACTTACATAAAATTTTACAGCAGAAGAGCGGTTGTTGTACTTGGATTCATGGCTCTGGCGATTTAGAGTACCAACGGTTCCTACAGGCATGCCCCATGTTCCATCGGCAAGAGCTCTTATGCGATAGGCATTACCAACCTGAAAGCCAAATGTTTTGGCAGTTTCCCATGAGTTTCCTTCATCAGAGGTTTCCCACCAACCGGCCTCGATCCGCGATTTTCCTTTTTCACGAATCAAAACACCACTTACCATAACTAAACGGCCGTCAGGCAGTCGCGAAAATCTGGTGAAGTCATAACCGGGAAACTTTCCATCACTTTTTCCATCATTTTCGAAAAAGGTTTTCCGGTTCCCCCATGTTTTTCCTTCATCTGAAGAAAACAAGAAGACCATTCGCGAACTGGTGAAATTGAACCTTTGATCTCCATCTATTTCTAAGTATGTTAGCATTATTCTTCCATCTTTAAGCCTAACAGCATCTGGAAATCGGTCAACTGTTCCATCTCCACCTGTTATCTTAACTCTAAATTCCACAGGTATAGACCCAACTTTTCTTACATCCATAATGGTTGCTCCTTTTAAGAGCAGTGATTTGAGGTTCTAAAAATTGCAACAATCATTTGATACAATTCAAAGTTAGGCACTTTGAACCGTACATATCCGTCATCTGTAACTGTATATTCAAGCGAGCTATCTGTTATTGGATCAAGCACTTTTATGATGAAATTGTCTTTTGGGATGGCAATTTTTGCAAAGACGGATTGCTGAAGACTTCCTTGCCCCAATATTTGCAATATCATTCTGGAGCCGTCTTCTAGGCTTTGCATCCTTAAACTAGATTCAACATACCAACCAAGCTTATTAACGTCTTGAGTTGTGCCCTCGATTACAATAGGGAGTTTTTCGCCTGCTAATTTAAGTCCCCATTCTATAACATCCCTGAAAAGTGCACGTGCTTTCTCGTCCTTCTCTCTACTAAGTAAATAGTGTTGAGTGAGATGAGTCGTGCCTAGAAGAAGAGACTTTCCTTTTCCGTAATCTGATAATATCATGGCCGGCGAGCCGTCGTTCCATGTTGCTAGTATACTGTCTTTCCTTTCTGGTTTAAGGCTTACGCCAGGATACATGGATCCCATGTAATCTATTCGTTCACCTTTCTTGAGCGACTTTATCGCAGGATGGTTCTCCACTATCTCGAAGTAAGCTCTATCATTACCGCCAACCTCGTCGCCAAATGATGCCTGAAAAACGTCTTCCAGTGCAAAATCCCTTCTTCTCCTTCCATACTCATCTTGAATCGAAGTCCTTGTGGTTGCTAATAAAACGCCTCCATTCCTAACCCAGTCTCTAATAAGTTCTGCTGTTTGATCTGAAAGACACTCCGTATCAACAGCGATGAGAACATTGTATTTGGTAAGCATCTTTGGCGTCAATGTTTCAACAAAGATTGGGTCTATTGGTATATGGCTCTGGTTACAGATAGTATACATTCCGGCTACATTATTAAAATATGGAGATCCAGCCTTCATCACAGCCCCAAAATAGTTCATGGCAGCTGTCTTCTCAGAATATAACAAAGCAATTTTTGCTATAGATTCTGTTTTGACAAGGTATTTCTCAACCTTCTCTAGTATTTGAAATGCCTCTCCCACTGCCTCTTGTCTTTCACTAGTGAAACCATACATACCACTACTCCAATAACCTACAAATACACCATCCGTGTGGAGAGCAGAAAGAAATACATCTCTTTTGAGAGTGGTAGGTTTTGAAAATCTTGTATCAACCCAACTCCATACCCGCTTATATGGAGATGCATTTCTTGAGAGTTCATAAAAAAGACCTTCAACTGGATCAGCTTGAGCATACGGATCAGGATGAAGAGTGTCGCAAATTGCTGCGACAGACACAAAGGGATTAGAGGAGGGTTCAGCTGCAAACCAGCCTGGCATCATAACTATAGCGATGTATGTTTCTGGACTAATGGATTTGCCTGCGTTCACGATAGTGCGTAATGCATATGTAAGAGTATCCCTAGTAAAGTCTGTCCACTCAGACCAGAGAACACGTTCATCCCATCTTTCCTTAGGTGTTGGAGGCTCCACCTTTTCTATTTCTAGTCCCAAATCCTCCAGTTCTTTTGGTGAATATTTTTCTGAAAGATATTTTCGGAAAAGCTCTCCACACCTTTTACAGTAACAACCTCTATAGTTAGGCTCGTCCAGAGATATGCCAAAGAAGGCAGGATTACTTTTAAATTTCTTTATTGTTCCTTCCATAACTTTAGATAGGTGTTCAAGTAATTTTGAATTGTTTAGACATAACCCTGGTTTATATACTTGAATCCACTCATTCTCAGCTTGAGCATCTGAAGTTTCTTCAAAGAATTTCCTACTGGTTTCCTCATCTCCTGTGTCAAATGGAACATTCAAAAGGAATGTCTTAAGTCCATTTTCTTGAGCCAAGTTAAGCAGCATTATAACTTCTTCGTCTGTTGCTGAAATATGCCGACGCTCATAATCAGTCCACACCGAATTTGCATGCATATCAACAATTCTTTTTATAGCCTCTTTCAGAGGAAGAGGGGCATCAACGCCTCTAAAAAGATGAGGCAAACAACGAATAAACACGCCATCAGGCCAACACGGACTGGAAGCCAAGTTTTCACATCCTTTCGTCATAAATGATCAAGTTTGCAATGATCTAACTAAAATATCTTACGAAAATATTTTGAATGTTTCAACTGTTATCATAAATTGTCGGCTAACTGTCGAATTAGTATATATTGTTTACAAGAATTGGTTTTCATCGTCTTAGAATCCTTACTTCTTGAATCAGGCTTACAGCAAATTTTAAATTACGTAAATGTAATAAGTGCCTGAAGCAAAAAGAGAAGGAATCTTTAAATGGAAGTCGTGTCAGTTCCTACTACTTCAAAAAGAAATGACTTTTATGTTTCTAATCGTGCTCCTCTGGTAACAAATGCGCTTATTAAATTGCCTATTGGAACTATACAACCTAAGGGATGGTTGCGAAATCAGCTTATTCTCATGTTGGATGGTATAACTGGGCGTCTTCCAGAATTATCTAAATGGTGTCAATTTGAAACCAGACCTAAAAGTGCATGGGCAAGTCCTGAATCGTCGGAATTTGGCTGGGAAGAACTCCCATATTGGCTGAGAGGCTTTGTAAGTTTAGGTTACATACTTGGAAACGAGGATATTATCAAAGAAGCAATAAAATGGATTGAAGCGGTTCTATCAAGTCAGGAATCTAACGGTTATTTTGGTCCGCGAATAAACAAAACTAACAACGACCTATGGCCAAACATGATTATGCTAGATGCTCTCAAGTCGTATTATGAGGCTACTCAAGACAGTCGAATACTGTCATTCATGTCAAGGTATTTCCGCTACCAACTTGAAATTGCCCTCTTTTGCAAAGACAAACTTTTCCCTGATAGTTGGAACACCCTTCTCATTTGGCAAAAAATAAGAGGCGGCGACAACCTTGAAAGTGTATATTGGCTCTACAACCATACCGGAGAGCAGTGGCTTCTAGAACTTTCTAAGATTCTTCATGAAAGGACGGCTGACTGGACAAGTGGGATAGTAAGCTGGCATGGAGTCAATATATGTCAAGGCTTCCGCGAGCCAGCTCAATATTATCAGCAATCTCATGATATTCGGCACCTTCAGGCGACAGAACGAAATTACGAAATGGTAATGGGCATCTATGGGCAAGTACCTGGAGGAATGTTCGGTGCCGATGAAAACTGCCGCCCAGGTTACACGGACCCTCGCCAAGCAGCAGAAACATGCTCAGTTGTTGAGTTTATGCGCAGTAACCTAATATTACTCGGAATTACAGGTAGTCCAATTTACGCTGATAGGTGTGAAGAAATAGCCCTTAACTCTTTTCCGCCATGTATGACCCCAGACCTAAAGGGCCTGCACTATCTAACTGCGCCAAACCAGATTCAGCTTGACAGAGAAAACAAATCGCCCATGATTCAAAATACTGGCAACATGTTTGCATATGACCCATTTGGGTATCGTTGCTGCCAGCACAATGTAGCTATGGGCTGGCCCTACTATGCTGAACATCTATGGATGGCAACTCAAGACAATGGTTTAGCCGCTGTTCTGTACGCATCATCAGAGGTGAGGGCAAGAGTAGGAAACGGTTCAACCATAAGAATTGTTGAGGAAACAAACTATCCGTTCGACGAGATTATCGATTTTACAGTTCATGCATCGAACCATATCGAGTTTCCATTGTTACTCAGAATTCCTTGCTGGTGTGAAAATGCCAGAGTCTACATTAACGATAAGTTAGATAGCGTTCAACAGAATCCATCATCTTACGTATTGATCAATCGTGAATGGAAAGATAACGATAAGGTCCGTTTGGAACTGCCGATGAAGATTCAGCTAAAAGTGTGGAGCAAAAACAAGGGTTCTGTATCCGTCCAAAGAGGACCTTTAACTTACTCACTTAAAATCGGGGAAAGATGGGTTAGATATGGGGGGACGGACAAGTGGCCTGCATATGAGGTTTACCCAACGACACCTTGGAACTACGGATTAATTGTAGATTCTAAGCACCCATCGGACTCATTCAAGGTAATAAAAAAAGAGGAACCTCTGCCAAAACAACCTTTTACTGTAGACAATGCGCCAATTGAGATAATCGCCAAGGGTAAACGTATCCCTCAATGGAAGCAGGAAGAGAATGGAATGGTTGGTCTTCTGCCTGAAAGTCCAGTCAGCTCAAATGAACCTGAGGAGACGATTACACTAGTCCCTATGGGATGCGCTCGCCTACGTATATCCGCATTTCCAATAATTGGCAATTGATCTAAACAGTATATATCGTTTGATCAAAAGGGTATATGCACAAAAATCTACCATACTCTTTTGCTACGTATTAAAAATATATCAAATGAGTACGCTTACATCATAGAATACTTGACACTGGTTCGTACATGCAAAAAAGCAATCAAATCATTTTTATTATAATGCTGTGATTCTATACAAAAATAATTTAAATTTATCACGCAAATTATTGTTAAAATGGTGAATCCAGAAATGTTTCCTAATTTGGCATATATAAAAAAGGCGAATACTAAAAGAGTTTCTTCATATGATGTAAGCGGACGCAATCAAGACTTCTGGCGTATCCCCTCTGGCGAGTGCAGAGTTTTAGCTGATATTGAAGGGCCTGGTATGATTACTCACATTTGGATGACGCAGCCGAAACATTATCGAGAGGCTCTACTAAAAATCACATGGGATAACGTAGGTTACGCCAGTGTGTCTTGCCCTTTAGGCGACTTTTTCTGCCTAGGTCACGGCATTGTGAACTCTTTTCAATCACTACTCTTTTCTGCCTCGACCAATTACAACAACACGTTTAATGCTGGTTGTGCCTTAAATTGTTACGTGCCAATGCCGTTTCGAAAACGGGCGAAGATAGAGTTAGTGAATGAATCGGCAGAAGAACATAGACAGTATTTTTACGTTGACTACGAAACATACGACAGTGAGAGTGAACTAGAAAATTTAGGCTATTTCCACGCAGAGTTTCATCGAGAAAATCCATTTGGAGGATGGGGGCCTGAAATCCTTCCGAATTCCCCAGAAGCCAGTATTGTCAATCGGGAATACACTGCTTGGGAAAACAATTATGTGATTCTTGAGACTAAAGGGCGCGGTCACTATATAGGCTGCAATATGAGCATAACCAATTTTCAGGGCTCATGGTGGGGCGAAGGTGACGACATGATTTGGGTTGACGGCTATAAGTGGCCTCCAGATCTACATGGCACAGGAAGCGAAGATTACTTTAACCACGCTTGGGGAATGCAAAAGAATGCATTCTTACGCAATGGCTCCTCAATTCACGAACAAGATACTGGAGGCTATCAAACCAGTTATATTTTTCACATCGAAAATCCTGTTCGATTCAACAAGGAAATCAAAGTAACAATTGAGCATGGTCATGGCAACCATTTATGCAACGAGGTCAGCAGCGTCGCGTACTGGTATGCCGAGAAACCAACACAAGTTCAGGAGCCGCCGCCCGTGGAAAAACGTTTGCCAGTCATGCGGGATCGCTATACTCACAGATGGCTTCAGGATCCAACACGACAGATAACTACTAGAAAGGTTGAGCTAAATGAAGAAATGATCGAGATGAAAAAACGATGGACGCAGAAGGAACACTGGAAAATATGGGGCTCAAGCCAACTATAGCATTTGTCATTTTCTTATATACTGTGGGGTATGATCATTTGGTCTTTCTTTAACTATCTCACTGATTTTGCAAACAAACTGCAGCTCCTATCGCTTTTTTCCTGAAAAGTGTAGGACGACTCAAGTTGCGTCGATTTTTTGCATATCTTTTGGTTGTGTGAGCGTTCTCATAATAGATAATATTCTCTGTGTAAATGAGATTTGAGACTACTATCAAGTTGTAACCATTGCGCATATTGTTAACATCCTATCTTGAATGTTAGCATGTGATAAAAACTGGCTTTTTGCGGCTTTTTGTATTCGTGATACACTTGTTTTTTGCCAAAAGAAGTTCTCCATCTTAAATTTCAAGCGAGTGTGAATAGGTATATAATCCTAAGGGTACAAATAAAAAATAAATCTGATTTTCCTCGTAATCCTATAAAGATTTATTAAATAATCCTATAAAGATTTATTAAAGATACAATTAGCCTACTATTTTTGATCGACTCTTTGCCCAATCTAGACATATATCTCTGATAATCTCGGCTATTCTTTGAATCTGCTCTTCTCGAACTTCAAGGTTTTCCAAATTTGAGAGCAGCTGAACTCTGTAGTAGTCCTCATTAGGATCTCTGCTGCATCTAATCTCATTCTTGATTTCGACTTTCTGACCTTTTGAGACAGCTGCGTAGGTAAATGTGTAACTTTTTGTAATTCGCCCCTTAGAGGTCTGCATCTCCGGCATTTCCTGAAGGTCCTTGATTCTTTCGTAAAGGCCAGATTGCAACGCTTGAAGATGATCGTACAGAAAATTAAAGAAGAATATAGCATCTCTCTCGTTCACTTTTAGTGGCATTGTGATGCTTCTTGCTTGGTAAAACTTAAGAATTTCATCCTTTCTGGTTTGTTTTTCTTCTTCTGTAGCCTTAATTTTTCTAACCTTTGATGGCGTGTACATCTTGACGGCTAATAGTGCTGGACGAAGAGTTGAAAGAACAGAAGCAATTACAGCGAAAGCAAGGCCTAAGACACTCCACCACCACTCAATTTTTTCTCTGACAACAACTCCAGACCCAAATATTGCCATCACACGGTAGAAGCCTAACCCAAACAAGTATCCCAATCCCCCTCCAACCATTCCGAGAATTATGGCTTCCGAGACAAACAGCATAGCTATGTGGCCTGGATTTCCGCCCATTACCGTTAGGATCTTCATTTCTTTTCTGCGTTCATATACAGCATTGAGCATCACCGCTGCTATATTCAAGCAAGACATTGCAAGTGGAAACACTATTTCAATTGCGCCCTTTGCTTCGTAATAAAAGCCTACATAATAACGTGTTACAGAAGAGCCATCTGCGACGTACAAGTCGCAATAAAGGTTGTTCACAACAATATCGACAATTTCATTAGTCCCATATCCACTTTGCATCCTGAAAGCAATGCGTGATATTGTGTTGAATCGCCCTATCTCGTCTTCTTCTTTTCTAGGCTGGCTTTGTAGGTTAATCTGCCTTTGAAGGTTGATAGCGGTTTGCCAATTCATAAATACGACGTTTGTGGCGTTACATAGCGCTATCGAGGGTTTTCCGTCGTTAACAATTATAGTCTTAGGTCCGAAGGGCTGTCCGTCTAGGTCAAGAATCTGAGTATAACTAGTGTCACTGAAGATACCTTTTACTGTGCAATTTAAGGCAACTCCCTCAGAAGTTAGGAACTGAACAGCTTCGCCTGCTGTTATTTTCAGTGCGGAGGCAGCGCTGCTGCTTATAAGAAGCCCAGATGGATCTTCAGTATTAAGAAATGTGCCGCTTCCTGGCGTGACAATCGTGTCAATACTGGTGTAGATTCTTTCATTTATAGGATCGATACCAACTACGCCGCGGATATCTACCATTTTGCCAGTTTTTGAAATGACTTTGGCAATTGGGCTTTCCGTGGGATAGGTTTCTATCTTTGGAGCAGCTTGAACTAGAGATACCATCTGAGAAAGCCGATTATAGTACCCTATATCCATAGGCATGAAAAGCAAATGATTGGTTTGACCTTGCACAAATGTTTGGTTTCCAGATTTTTTCATGAGATATCCAGTTACAGCTGTAGTGTGAGATATTTTTGCACTTGTGACGCCATACACCCAACCAAATGAAGTTAGAGCAGTGAAGGCAAGTACTAAAAAGACTAAAGAAGTGAGTGTAAGTAAACTTCGTGCCTTTTTGATTTTTATCTGTCTTTTTCCAACCGAAAACAGCGTAGTTAGAATATCTCTTAGGGAGACAACGCCTTCCATGCCAAGTTTCCAGCGACTGGTAAGCAGGTAAACTATACCTAACGTGATTGCAATAGACGCCCCAGCTGCTGCAGCGAATAGATTAACATTTTGTGCGACTACAATTCTTATTCCTGGATATACAACGTACAAGAGCATCAAAAAAATACCATATAAGCCAAGGCTAGAAATATACTTCTTGCGATTATCTTCAAACAAGAAAAAGGCAAAGATAACGCTGTAAACTGCAAAGAACGCTGGAAGGTACACTGCGTTAGCTGAAGCCCAAATAATGTAGTAGTTGATTAAAGCTAGGACATCAGACGCTTTCCCCAAAGCTTCCCTTAAGATCGACCAACACTTTTCATATCGCTTTGGATCTGTGCCGCTTAAAACTTGACTGGCA
>JAWBOR010000067.1:0-9650 GCA_038826015.1 Bathyarchaeia archaeon | reverse complement strand
ACGATATCATGTTGCTTGGCGAAAGACCTCACAATCATCATCTCTTACACTTTGAGACCCCGATCTTTTGGGAGATCTCGAAGCACCATAGAAGAAGAGGCTTTTTCCTAGCTGAAGAGATGCAGGACAAAGGCATCATTGGATTGCATAAAGGCTTAAGCAAGCATGTGAAATTCTCCTTATATGGTCTTGAGTGGGACGAAATAAGAAAAGTTAGGGACGCCTTCTTCGATATTTTTGATAGATACGTTAAAAAATTCAAGATTGACCACGCCGGTCCTGCCAATCAAAATCTAGGTAGTACGGGTGATGTAAAGTGACTGTTAAAATAGAACTCTTCTATTCTCCCCTTTGTCCTTATTGCCTAAGAGCAAAAGAATTACTTCTGGACGCTCTAAATAATGTCAACCAAGAGGTTCATCTTGAGGAGACAAATGTACTATCAAATGAAGGGCTCGAAAAGGCTAAAGTCTACGGCGTTACAACAGTTCCAACAATAATCATTAACAACAGACATAAGGTTGTTGGTGCTCATTCACAGAAAAGACTTGTAGAAACCATTAATGAAGAAGCAACGAAAAAGGAAAAACGGGGTTGTGAAGATGAGGAATGCTGACCTTGTAGAAAAAATCCAAAACTTAAAGAAGAAGAAGCAAGCCGTCATTCTGGCCCATAATTATCAACGGCCAGAAGTCCAAGACATAGCGGACTTCGTTGGCGACAGCTTAGAGTTGTCTCTATGTGCAACCCAAACGCAGGCAAAGGTGATAGTCTTTTGTGGGGTCAATTTTATGGCTGAAACAGCAGCCATTCTCAACCCTGATAAGAAAGTTTTGATACCTGATAGAAACGCTCTTTGTCCAATGGCGAGCGTGCTGCCAGCTAATCTTGTCCGTCTCTATCGAAAAAAGAATCCCGGCGCAAAAATTGTCCTGTACATCAATAGTCTGGCCGAAGCCAAGGCATATTGCGACGCCGTTTGTACATCAGCAAACTCTGCGGAGATCATTGACAGAATGGATTCAGAAACTGTGCTGTTTGGGCCAGACTCCAATCTTGCACGCTATGCAATGAAGTTCACTCACAAACGCGTGGTGCCAATACCGACCTTCGGCTTCTGTCCAGTTCACATATTATTCAACAGAGAATCTATCCTAAGACTTAAAGAAGCACATCCTGATGCAGAGGTACTCGCTCACCCCGAATGTAGCCCAGAAGTCTGCAAAATTGCTGACTTTGTCGGAAGCACATCTAAAATGTACAGGAGAGCCTTGGTGTCTGATGCTTCAAAGTTTATTGTTGCAACAGAAATAGGGCTTCTACATCGCATAGAGAAAGAAAGGAAAGGTATTCATCTTATTCCTGCTTATGATGGAGCAATATGCGTCAATATGAGGCTCCACACACTAGAAAAAATCTATCTCTCACTAAAAAATGAGAGGTATGCGGTGAATTTGCCACGTGAAATTATGACCAAGGCAAGAGACTCCGTAGAGTTCATGCTTAAGACTAGAGAAACCTTAGCATAGGCGCAATCAGATTTAGGAGGCAATCGGATGAGCAAAGATGAAAAACGAGAAAAGAAGTGTGAACATGAGTGGAAACAGGTAGGTACAAAGGCTCATGAATCTATTCTAGAACTTGTGTGTGTAAAATGTGGGGCGAAGAAAGAGATAGAGCTATTTCCGTAGCTTGCTGTATTACCGCCTCCAATCGAAGGTATTATTGTCACAACATCCCCGCATCTAAGCTTTGTGTTCAATCCTAGAATCCTTCCGGCATCTACGCCATTAACCAAAAAATAAATAGACGGATCAATTTTTCCATCTTTGCGATACAAGTATTCTCGCGCCTCTTTTCCGTACTTCGATGCGACCTTCTTTATGAGGTCAGCTAGGGTTGCATAGTTGTCTATCTCCATATCCTCCTCATTAGTGCCAGCTAATTCACGCAAAGTCGTAAAATATCTAACCTTGACCTTCAAGGTCCGAACGCCTCACAGCAGGGTTATCAAAGATAAAAAATGTTTGCAAAATCTTAAGCTTAGTGGTTTCATCGTAATGTTAATATGTTTGAAGAACATGTCAATAACAGTGTTATTAAGAAGAGGCTTCATCATGAAGAAAGACCTTTCGGACGAGGAGCTAGAGTTTTACTCGCGCCAGATACTTCTGCCAGATATTGGTTACAACGGGCAATTGAAACTGAGGAAGGCAAGGGTTTGCGTAGTTGGTTTAGGTGGGCTTGGTTCGCCTGCGGCACTACAGTTAGCCGCGATGGGTGTAGGCAAACTTCGCTTGGTTGACTGCGATGTAGTAGAACTCTCAAACCTTCAAAGGCAACACCTATACGACGTAAGGTCTCTGGGATATGCGAAGGTCGAGGTTGCAGCCAGAAAGCTTCATGAACTAAACCCGCACATTGAGATAGAACCAGTTCCTTTGATGTTGAACACTTACAATGCAGAGGAGATAGTGAAAGACTCCGATGTCGTGGTTGATGGGTTAGACCGTATGACCCCGCGCTACGCTTTGAATAGGGCATGTCAAAAACTCGGAGTGCCATACGTTTTCGGAGCGGCAATAATGACCTATGGAAACGTTTCCACAATAATACCTGGTGAAACCCCCTGCTTAGAATGTTTCCAAGGAAACCTGGACGATGAAATGTTGCCAAAATGCTCTATAGTTGGTGTCCACCCATCTATTTTAAGTCTCATTGCTAGCGTTGAAGTATTTGAGGCGTCTAGAATAATTGTTGGAAAGAAGCCGCTCCTTGCAAGCAAACTTCTTCACTGCGACATCAGTAGCATGGAGTTTGAAAAAATAGAACTCTCGAGAACTGAAAACTGCCCCATATGCGGCTCAAAACCTTCTGTCTCCCCAATGATGTTGAGGGAAACTTTGGTTACCGAACTTTGCGGCAGAAGAGGAAATAGAGTGTTCCTCATCTCTCCGCGTGAGAACCTTAAGTTAAATATGAGAGAGGTGCAATCAGTGATTGAGCATTA
This sequence comes from Bathyarchaeia archaeon, assembly GCA_038826015.1. GTDB lineage: Archaea > Thermoproteota > Bathyarchaeia > Bathyarchaeales > DTEX01 > JAWBOR01. Next base: position 6,640 of record JAWBOR010000067.1, on the reverse strand, counting down.
TCGTTTTGAGGTCAAGGTTAAGGGTGATATAGGTCTTACTTTCGTAAATGGATTGAACAACTCAGTGAGTATTCTGAAGAGCGGCATAATGATAATTGAGGGTCCAAAGGATGAAAAAGAAGCATATGACTTTTACTGCAAAACGATAATTGATGAATTGAAAGTTCCGCGTTCCAGTATTGAACCATGGAAAGGCAGACCATGATACTACGGTTAACTGAAGAGCAGATGCGGCTAATCTCCGAGGAAACAGAAGAGAGAAGGCCTATTGAGGCTTGCGGTCTTCTGTTTGGTCAAATAAAGGATGAAGAGGCAGTCGTTAAGAAAATTGTAATAACCCGCAACACTTTAGATTCATCTCTCTTCTTCCAAGTTGATCCAGAGGAATTTGTTAAGGCTCTATTCAAAGCTGAGGCGGAAGGCCTTCAGTTAATTGGGTTCTTCCACTCTCATCCCGCAGCTCCCAATCCCTCCCTCGCTGATGTTAGATATATGAGGTTCTGGCCAGAAAATGTTTGGCTGATAATCTCTTCTATTGATTACAGTGTCCAAGCATATAGAATAATCGATGCAGAGATTCAAAAGGTCCAGGTGGAAATAAAGAAATGCTCATCAAAATCTTAAATTTCACTTTCTGCCTATATGGTTCAGTAATCTGTCCTTTGTGAAGGTTTGAGTATTTTGCTTTGGTTTGGGGCAAAACTTATAAACTGCGAGGATTTACATTTGAATAACAGCGTTATATATTACGCCGAGAGAAACACCTACAAGTAATGGCGGAAACCTGATGAAAGTATCTACAGCTAGTATCGAGCGATTCATAGGACGATACTCAATTGGGCGTGACAGCAACCCCTCAGATGTTACTGGCTCCATTCACTTCCTCAGGGTTAAGATTCCAGGCGGATTCATAACTTCTGATCAGTTTCGCCGTGTCGCTGAGATCTCAGCAAAGTACGCGAGAAGCCAGGCAGAAATAACGAACAGGCAAGACATTCAGCTGCATTGGATAGAAGCCGAGGACGCCCTGGACATTTTCACGGTATTGGATGAGTTGGGATTTACAACAGACATGTGCGGCCAAGGGTTCGCCGGGGCAAGGTACGGGGATGTACGTAATATTGTATGTTGTCCTGTGTCAGGGATCGAGAAGGGTGAGATATTAGATGTTCGCCCTTCAATAAGGAAACTGACTAATTTCTTTGTTGGAAATACGGATTTCTTAGACATGCCACGTAAGTTTAAGATTTCAATCTCAGGGTGTGGAGCTGATTGTACCAGAGCTGAGACAAATGACCTTGCTTTGGCTGCTGTAAGAAAAGGAGATGAGTCGGGATTTACACTGCTGGTAGGTGGAAGTGTTGGTTCTTCTCTGCCTGGTCCACGATTAGCACAACCTACAGGTATCTTCGTTAAACCTGAAGATGCCCTCGACTTTGTGGTTGCATCGGCCGAGATTCATAGAGATTACGGAAATCGGGAGAGTAAAGCAAAGGCGCGGTTTAAATGGCTTATTGATGACTGGGGTATCGAAAAGTTTCTAGCAGTGCTTGAAGAGAAACTAGGAAAGCCTTTAGAACGTTACGACGGACCAATCTTTCTTCGAGATAGCGATCATGAAGGAGTTCAGCCGCAGAGTCAAGAAGGATACTATTATGTTAACATTCCTCTACTAGGAGGAGGGCTAAATAGTCAGGACATGGTTCGAATCGCAGACCTCGCTGAAAAATATGGAAGTGGAGAACTAAGGCTGACCCCAACACAAAACATAATAGTGCCTAATGTTGTGGAGACTAAGAACCTAATTAAGCATCTTGAGAAGATGAATTTTATTCTTAATAATTCTAGGTTGAGGTGGACTAGTATGGCATGTTCCTCAGACTTCTGTGGCAAGACACAGAGCCCCCACTCAAAGGAGTTGCTGAACGAAATTGTGATGTACCTGGAAACAAAATTTGACAAACGATTATTAGATGAGGCGAAGGTTCGAATACACATTAGTGGATGCCCAAACAATTGCTGCGCAAATAATATATCCGACATAGGTCTAGGCGGCAAATTACTCAGAGAAGGCGACCAAACGAAACAAGCTTATGATATATTCCTAGGCGGAAGATTTGGCTTGGAACAGCGTTTCGGAAGGCTTGCTGAAGAGAAGGTTCCAGCGCAAGAAATCAAAAACAAGTTAGACGCCCTTATGAGCAACTACTTGAAGAAGAGAGCCAATGGCGAATCTCTCGGTGAATTTTGTAATAGGCATACAACTGAAGAGTTAAAAATGTACCTAGATATAAATGGAGGATAAGTAAAAATATGGCAAGTGTTGAAAGCAGATTTAGAGTGAGGAAAATCGGTCAAAAACATTATGAGCTAGATGTCAGGGGGCTCGTATGTCCGTATCCTCAACTCTTAGTCACTAGGACTTTAGGTAACCTCGCTTCAGACGAAGTCCTCGAGGTGATCCTTGACAATCCTCCCTCTGTTAGGGACATCCCAACATCTCTAGAGGAAAAGGGTTATGAAGTGGTAATATCGCGTCCAAACGGTTTAGCTTGGAAGATGATAATTCAAACCAAGAGGAGCCAAGAGAGATCTTCTTAAGTACAGAGTCAGCTTTCAATTTCACAGAAAATCGCTGAAGTAATGTTTTTCTGACTAGAGGCATTTTGGTTAAAAATCATAACCAGAAGAAAAGTCTAATTGCTTTCATTGAGGCTATGGTTTTTGACATCATGTTGTAGCCAATATCCACAAACATATTGTCAAGGCCTTATCTTTCTATCGGCTGTTTAAAACCTAAGTCGGTATTTACACTTTGAAAAGGATGTTCTTAAGTCTGCCTCATTTGTGGCTTCAAGTCCTTAATAATGAGTTCAGCTACCTTCTTTCCAGACAGTAACATTCCTCCGAAAATTGGGCTCATGCGTGGGGTCTGGTGTAAAGCAGCTACAGCCATTCCCGCGACGTAAAATCCCGGAGCCACCTTGCCCGTTTTCTCTACGGTTAGCCTTTCGGCTTCTGATGCCCACATTGCTTTCTCGCCTGCCAATAAGAGGTTTAATTCTGGTATTTTTCTAGAGGCTATGTTTAGGATCTCGGCATCGTGACCCGTACAGTCGATGACGGCTTAGTTTTAAAGGAGAGAGGGTCTACGTGGAGACCGGACATTATCACAGAAGACCACTGTATAACCACGCCTACAACCTTAGCTGCCTCTTTTTCATCGGCTCTATATATTAAGTCATCGACAGTAACTCCGAGAACTATTTGTGCCCCTGCCTCGACTGTACTCCAAGCCAACTTTGCAAGCATCTCAGAAGCATTGACCACATAGACTCCCTCTTCATAATCTTTGAGCCTGCAACCTATTTCTCTAAGTATCTCATCGGCAGGAGATTGAACAACAAGAATTGGCAGCTGCATTCCTCCGCCACCTATCCCGCCGCCGAAGGAAAGCTTCCTCTCAAAGACTACTGTTCTCAAGCCAGCCTTAGCGAGGTAGCGTGCGGCGGTTAGTCCCGCCGGGCCAGCACCTACTACAACAACATCTGATTCTACGAATTCGGAGAGAAACTTTAGACTTCCTTCCAGGATTGCCTTGGTTATGGTTGCCTCGTCTACATCCTTTGGTTTCACGTTTTTCACCGAGCCAAATATAACAACGTTATTCTTATATATCGCTTTCGCCCAGCTTTACCAAGAACTCTAGAATGCGATAATGTAGCTGAGGCGAATGAAACTGACAGAAACCATAGAGAAGCCCACAGAACTCAAAGGGTTCAGGCTTCTCCGGAATTTTAGCACCAAGGAATTGGCTCTTATCTCGGTTTTGTCCTCACTTTGGATAGTCTCAGAGATCTATCTTGGACCAGTCATCAGCCAAGTAACTCAAGTCCACGGCGTAGTCCAGCGAGTATTCGGCTGGTTCCTCATGCTAATTTTGGCTGGACTCACTAGAAGGTTTGGAAGAGTCACAGTAATGTCTGCAATAGCGTCCTCAGCCACGAGGATTATTCGTCCCGGACCTGTATATTCTCTGTTCGTTGGTTTCGGATACGCGCTTGGAGGCTTAACCTTCGATCTACTGTACTTCCTTCCCGTTACAAGGAAATTTGGAGGAAAAACAGAGAAAGCATACCTGGCGGGCATATCCGTGTTCTCAGGGTTCATAGCCCTCATACCTTACTTGCTGTTTCAGTTATCCGTTCTAGGCTTCTACAGCTTTCTAATGTGGTTTCCACTTTACACATATAATATGGTTAAGAGCGTTGTTTTAAGCCTTCTAGGCACACTAATTGGAGTTTCGATCCAACCGAAGATCGAGATCTGGGCTCCAAGAATAAGCGAGAGAAGCATAGAAACGACAAACTCGGCTGAGGGACAGAGACCACTTGCGACTGAGCAAGAGATAGTGAAGGTTAATCTTAGGGAAGGTTCCGCGGAACATGTGAAGGACGAGATAGCTGTAGAAGATCAGATAGAATTGTATGTTAATGATAGGCTTTATGCAGTCTTCTCATGCTCTCCTTTCCAGATAAAGGAGTTGGTTGTCGGACACTTGCTTTCGGAGGGAATAATAGGCAAAGCCCAAGAGATAAAAAATATTGAGATCTCACGCGGAAGAGTCCATGTCCGGTTGACCAAAAAAATAGACGGATCCATTTTTTCTGGAAGCCCATTCCGAGTTCTTGCATCCTGCAGTGGTAAAGGCTTGATTCCACCAAATCTTTGGATGAAAGCGAAAATGGCAAGCAAAAATTCGAGTTTCAAGTTGAGCGCCGAAGCTTTACTTAAGGGCTTAGAGAAATTAAATTCCGAAGCGCATGTATTCAGAAAGACTGGTGGAACACACGCCTCTGCTTTACTAAACGAAGAAGGGGAGGTGTTGGCCTTTTCTGAGGATGTAGGTAGACACAATGCGGTAGACAAAGTTATTGGCAAAGCTGCCTTAGAAGGCATTGATTTCGCAAAGACTCTGCTCGCTTCAACTGGAAGGCTGAGCTCCGAGATGGTGATTAAAGCAGCGCATGTTGGTGTTCCGCTCATAATTTCACTTTCAGCGCCGACAGATAAAGGCATAAAAATTGCGGAGATGTCAGGGATCACGTTAATTGGTTTCGCCAGAGGAAGACGCTTTAACATTTACACGCATGCGGGGTCTCGTATTGATGTTAAATAACATTTTAATACTGTTTTATTAAATCGAGGGGAATAGTATCCCGCTGAAAAATATGTATGCCGATGTAAGTGACAGTAGTATGTCTAGTAAAGTTGCCATAGTAAAGACGAATAGAGGCTTACCACCTCCTATCTTAACAACCTCTCTAAAATTTGTGTTTAGCCCTATACAAACAAATGCCATCGCAAAGAACCATGAGCGCATATTCTTTGCTTGGTTAATAATAGCGTTTGCTGCATTGCCAAACATTGGGATCAGCAGAAATGATGAGAGGATTGAAGCGATTATAAATCCGAGGATAAACTTTGGGAACCTGTACCATATCTCTATGGGTCTAGGCTTCTCATTCTCTTTTCTCTCAACCTTCAATGCCCAATAAACAGCCAATATGAAAGCCACAATCCCGATCAGCACATTCTGCGACATCTTAATTATCGATGCAACTTTCATGGCTTTGTCACTATAGAGCGCGCCAGCAGCAACGACCGCCGGGGTTGTATCAATAGTTCCGCCAATCCATGCGCCGACAATAGCGTCCTGCATTCCTATAGCTTTAGCTATGTACGGCATAATGACTAGTAGCGGTATAGAGAAGAGGAGTACAAGCGAAACTGTGTAGCTAACCTCTTTAGGATCACCCTTAACGGCCCCGCCAGTGGCGATAGCTGCTGAAACACCGCAGATTGATGTTGCGCTTGCCATGATGCAGGCGAAGGATTTACTTAAGCCAAGTTTAACCGCCAAATAGTAACAGAAGTACCAGACTATGAAGAGGCTGACCGTTATCTCAAACAGTCCGGCGGCTCCAGCCGCAAGTAATGAGCCAAAAAGTATTTCCGCTCCCAAAAGAACTAACCCGGTCTTTATGAACAACTCCGTCTTTATCGAAGACTTTAGTCGTTCAGGCAGACCTATCACATTGCTGATGAACAAACCGAGAAGCAGTGCCCACAAAACATATTCAAGACCGAGATAGTTGATGTGGTCTTGGTTGGCTATTAGCAAAGACATTAATGAAAGGAAAAAAATTAATGGAAAGCCCAAAAGATATCCCTTTAAACTGCTCTTAGTGGCCACCACTGGGATGCTAGTCACGAATAGAAGGAATAATCCAAGGATCACTAGGTATGGAAAGCCTGAGGTGCCAATGGAGGCGGATAGATCAAAAGACCACTTGCCGATTCTTGGAACCCATAAAAGCAAGTGGACCGAAGATATGCCGAGTAGAGCAAAGCCCAGCCAAACGGCCCACCAATCTTCATTTCTATATAAGGAGCGAAACGCATCTTTCAGTGCTGGGTTTTTCAATCATTTTGCCTCCGACTGAATCATAACGCCGTTATTATAACTATGTTATGATATATAAAGATTTTGATTGAAGCTTTGGATGTGACAACCTACATAAAAAAATATTTTTTGTTCATATTGAGGTGCTGGTTCCTGCGCTGTATGGAGGCGATC